>JAGRBF010000094.1:0-15625 GCA_020434205.1 Calditrichota bacterium
TCGGAGGATTTTTTCTGGCCGGCCGGCCCCTCCAGATTGATCCATTCATACCCCCAATTGGCAATCAGCAGTTGGGTATCAATCCCCTCCCGCAGGTAAAACCAGAAGGTTCGCGCTGCGCCATCCTTTTCCCCGGCGAAGACAATTTCGTAATCGGTGGAAATCAATTCCAGATACCTGGGCTGGATACGGGCCCACCTGATCGCCTGCCAGTCCACGTGAAAGTGAACCGCGGGTTCGCCCTCTTTCTGCTCCAGACCTTCTTCCTGAAGGGCTATCATGGTCTCGCTAGCATCTTCCCCGGCCATCGGCCAGTGCTTATCAAACAGGGTAAAGGCCCCGTGAATATTCACCGAAAGCAGGTCGGTATTTTTGGTGGTTAAGGCGATTCCGTTGAGTTGGGACAGGTCGGCAAACAGTTGGCGTTGCCGGTTATTGGCGACAGATCTGCGAGGCATTTAATCATCTCCGAAAATTTTCTGGGTGTTGGTAATCGGCCCGGGAGACCAATCCGTCGTCCCGAGAGCCCTGTGTTTTGATGCTAACAAGGTAGGCAAAAGGGCCCCGAAGATCTTTCACGCAGGTCGCAACTTTTTGTCCCTATGTCCCATTTGGGCCTTTGGCTGCCCGTTTCCCTCCCCGATTTCCCATCTTTTGGCCCAAAGTGGCCGGCCTCCGGAAAACCTCAATTGGGCCGGGGAATTATTTCCGAAAAAAGGTGGTGAGTTTCCCTCAGTTTTACTAAACTTTAAACGGTTCAATTTTCAAAAAAAAATATCAACCACAGGAGAACCGTTATGCCTGCCACCCGCACCCGTTTTCCGGCGCGAGGCCAAAGCCGCCTTTTCCAGCTGGGCCTCTCCCTTTGTTTGACCTGGATGCCACTCCTGGCGCAAAGCGTTACCATCCGGGGCAGTATTTCCTCCGGCGGAGTTCCGGTAGAAAACGCCGCGGTACTGTTTATCGACAACAGCGACACCACCCTGCGCTACAGCACCCTCAGCGACGCCGGCGGACAATACCAACTGGCGGTTCTGGCCACCGGCATCGAACCCGGTAACGCCATTCCCCAAAACTTCGAGCTGGCCCAGAATTACCCCAACCCCTTCAACAGCACCACAACCATCGCCTTCCAACTGAAGTCCGCCGGCAAAGTCCAGGTGAGCATCTACGATATTCTGGGACGGGAAATCCGCAATCTGGCAGCCGGCCAGAGAACGGCAGGATGGCACAGCCTGCAATGGGACGGCCTGGATAAAGCCGGCGCCAAAGTGGCCGCGGGAATTTATTTTTACCGCCTCCAGGCCGGCGGCGAAAGCCAGGTCCGCAAAATGATTCTGGGCGCCGGCTTTAATGCCCCCACCGCGATACTCGCTAATGGTTCCGCTCCCCGGGAAACGCCTTCCGCAACGCTCGGCAAAGAAACCCTGACCCGCGATTTCACCATTCTCATCAGCAATGCCGCAGGGGTAAATCCCCCTTTTACCCCCCGGGAATACAGCCGCACCGTGGCCAGCGACACCACCTTCAACTTTTCCATGCCCCTGGCCATGATCGTGGAAACAGACAGCACCCGCCAGTTGATCCGCGGCTTCGGGGCCGCCAATATTGTGGGCTGGCGACCGGACATGACCCAATCCGACATTGATCTGGCTTTTGGCAACGGTCCCGGACAACTGGGCTTTTCCATCCTGCGCCTGCGCATTTCTCCCAACGCCAACGACTGGTCCAACAACCTCTTCAGCGCCACCGCCGCCCATAACATGGGGGTAACCCTCATGGCTTCCCCCTGGACCCCGCCGGCCTGGATGAAAACCAACAACAACCTCATCGGAGGGCGCCTCAGCGACACCTCTTACGCGTCCTACGCCAACCACCTGCGCGCCTTTGCCGAATACATGGACAACAACGGCGCCCCCATTTACGCCGTCTCCGTGCAAAACGAACCCGATATCCAGGTGACCTACGAGTCCTGCGATTGGAACGGGGCCGAGATGATTCGTTTTATGCGGGATTACGCGCCCATGGTCGGGGTGCCGGTTATGTGCCCGGAATCTTTTCAGTTTATCAAAACCATGTCGGATTCGATTCTGAACGATTCCCTGGCCACCGCTCACACCGGGATGATCGCCGGACACATCTACGGCGGCGGACTGGAACCCTACCCCCTAGCCCGGGAAAAGGGAAAAGAACTGTGGATGACGGAGCATCTGGAACTGGCCACCGACTGGGCCGCCTCTCTGGCGACCGGGGTCGAGATCAATTCCTGCATGACCGCCGGCATGAACGCCTATATCTGGTGGTATATCGTGCGCTTCTACGGCCCCATTCACGAGGACGGCTACGTCACCAAACGCGGCTATGTGATGTCCCATTTTTCGCGATTTATCCGCCCGGGCTTCTACCGGATCAAAGCCACCGAAATTCCCCAGCGCTGGACCAACATGTCCGCCTACACGGACGGCAACCAGGTGGTGATCGTCGCCATCAACAGCTACAACCAGCCGATCGAACAGAGCTTCGCCGTTCCCGGCAGCACTGCCGGCAGCTTTGTTCCCTACGTGTCCACCAGCACCCGGAGCGTAGAGCAGGAGGGTGCCATCCCGGTTGAGAACGGCATCTTCACCAGAGTACTGGAACCGGGCAGCATCACCACCTTTGTTTCGCAATAATACGGACCGCTACGGGGAATTCCTTTCCCCGCACCTCACCCTTTCCGCCCCAAAAAAAGAAAAGCCCGGCTTTCGAAAAAACCGGGCTTTTGGCGTCGAGGCGGCTTTGGACCGCTAAAATTCGTCTTCACCCTCACCACCCGGGGCACCGCGCTGATCGCGCTTTTGCTTGAAGTGGTTGAAATTGTATCGCACGTTCAACATCACAATGGGCGATTCCCGGGTAAAGTAGCTGTAGTTGTAAAAGTCCGCTCCCCGGGACGTAAACTCGTAGCGGGCGGTGCCGAACAGGTCCCGCACCTGGAGGGTAACGGACAGCTGCTGCGGCAATACGTCGTATTTGACCGCGGTATTGGTGACGAAAAATCCCTCCCGCCGCCCCTGGGCGGAGACGCTGGGACTGCGATAATCGCCGTCCAGTTGAAGCTGCAGATTTTTGCGGATCTTAAAGGTATTGCTGATCCGCGATCCCCAGTTGATGCTCTCCCGGGAAAAATCCTGGGACAGCAGGCGGCCTTCCACACGATAATGATAGACATTGCCCATCAAATTGACGTCCCAGCGCTTCAGCAAAGCCAGGTTGAGCAGCAACTCGCTGCCGGAGGCATAATCCCGGCCGATGTTCTCCACCGTGTGAAGGGTAACATTCTCGTCGTACACCGAGCGCACCTGCTCAATTTTGTTGATGGTCCGGCGATGATAGCCCTCCACCGAAAAAAGATTTTTGCCGAAAAAGGTCTGATACCCCAGCTCGTAGCTGTCGATGTATTCCGGCTTCAGGGCGGGATTCCCGGTACGCACGTTGTAGGCATCCATCCAGGTCTGGAAGGGCTCCAGATTCCAGGCCCGCGGCCGGTCGATCCGGCGGGTGTAGCTGGTCATCATCTGCCGACCGTCGGCGAAATGATAGGAGATATGCGCCGAAGGGAAAAAATCCCAGCGATCGATGGTGAACTGCTCGGCGGTCTTGACCAGCTCGATCAGCCGGTCGGTGTACTCGGCTCGCAATCCCCCCTGATACCCCAGATTGCCCCACTTGCCGGCATAAAGGGTGTAAAGGGCATGTTCGTCCTGCTGGGAGCGAACCAGATACCCGAAAAGGGGCTGATTTACATATCCGCCGGCAGCCTGTTCATAAAGCGCCAGCCCGGTTTCTTCCTCATCGCGCTGCAACTCGCTCTGATACCCGGCCTCAAACTTGCGCTCCTCACCCAGGGGCAGGGTGTAATCCAGTTTAATCTCCAGTTCCCGCCCCGGGCCGCTTTCGGTGGAGCGCTGACCGTCGCTAATAACCCCGGCGGCATCCCGCAGCTCGTTGGTGGTAATCTCGTCGCCGTTCCCGTAGCGGTAAGAAAGATCGGCCATAACCTGGTGACCTTTGCCGGCAAAATTGTGCTGGAAGGAACCCGCCAGCTGGTAGCGTTCCCCACTGCGCCCCCGCTCGGCCAGGCTGGTGTAATTGCTGCGCGCCGGATCCGCCTGGGACCACTGCTGGAAATCCTGCTCGGCATCCCGGCTGAAAGAGCGATCCCCGTAGCGTCCGGAAAAAGACAGGTGATCGTTCGGGGTGAGGTCGATGCCCAGCTCCGCGCGCAAGCCCATCGACTCGTGGCCACGGGTATTATCCCCGTCCGAATAGATGTATGAGGAGGTCCCGTTCAAGGAGGTGGTGTTTTCCTGGAGCCCTTCCCCGGTAAAGTTGCGGTTGTTGTAATCCAACCCCACCGTCAGACTGTAGCGATCGCTGTGATACTCGCCCAGAAAATCCGCCCCGTATTTATCCCGGAGCCCCGAGTTCAGATTCACCATGGCGCTGCGTCGCTTCTGGCGATTTTTTTTGAGGATGATGTTGATGATGCCTGCGGTTCCCTCAGGATCGTAGCGGGCGGACGGATTGGTGATGATTTCGATATTGTCGATCGTCCCCGCCGGCACCTGCTCCAGGGCATCGGCCGGATCCAGAATAGTGGGACGCCCGTCAATGAGCACCCGGAAATTGCCGCTCCCGCGCAGGCTGACGTTCCCCTCGATATCGACCGTCACCGACGGCACGTTTTCCAGCACGTCGATAGCGCTTCCCGAAGCGCTGGTATGCTGCTGATCCACGCTGATGACCTTTTTGTCGATCTGATAGGAAATGGCCGCACGTTCTCCTTCCACCGAAACGCCCTCCGCGGCGATCAGGGTCTGGGAGAGTTTAATGCTGCCCAAATCGGTTTTCTCGCCTCTGCCCGCAATGCGCACATTTGGGAAACGTTGGGTTTCGTAGCCCAGGAAAAAAACCTCCACCCTATACCTTCCGGGGCGGATTCCCTCCAGCAGAAACTGTCCCCGGTCGTTGGTGATGGTGCCGTTTTTGAGGGTGGTATCGGCTTCCCCGGTGAGCACGATATTGGCGTATTCAATGGGCGCTCCCTGCTGGGCATCCACCACGGCCCCGGAGAGGATACCGCCGCGTTGTGCAGCAGGCGCCGCGCCGGTGGGAGCGTCCGCCTGCCCGTAGGCCGCCACGGTTGCCACTAAGGTGAGAAAGAAAATGAGATTTTTTCGCAAAAACATGGTTGCCTCTGGGTCATAAAAATGTTGTTGATAATGGGTATCAGGGGAGCGCCGGCGGGTATCCGGCGCTCCCGGGTTCCTGATACCTTCGGAACACTTACCGACCGCAATAAAACGGTAGATTCTGTATTTTTTTTGTTTTTTGGAGGGGGGAAAGGCCTGCGCAACATCTTGTCATCCCGGACGTGATCCGGGATCCAGATGAAGGGTTTTGTCATCCCGGACTTGATCCGGGATCCAGTTTAAGACGAACACTGCCCCGGACTCCGACTTTCGCCGGAGCGGCAAATTGGCAAGTCTGCGGTAATGAACTGTCAACACGCCCTATCGGATGGAAAAGATGTGCTGGCGTTCCTGGTATTGATAAGCAACCCGCAGGTCGTTGAGGTCACAGATTTTTTGAACCAGTGCCAACCCTAACCCCAGGGAGTGGTTGTTTGGGGTTGGATTTCCCTGAAAGCGTTCGAACAGCTTTTCGGGCGGAACCTCACTGGGGGCGCCGAAATTGCTGATAATCAGGGACTGGGGGTCGGTGTGGATGCGGATGGGTCCCTCGGGAGTCCCGTAGTTGATGGCGTTTTTGAGCAGGTTTTTCAGAATTATATCCAGCAGAAAAGGATCGATCACCAATTGGTGCTGATCGGACAGGGAAGCGTTCAGATCCAGGGACTTCAGATTCGCCAGCTCATCCACCGCCCGCAGATGCCGTTCGATAACCGGACGGGTGGCAATTTCTTCCACCTTGTTGAATTCCCCGTTCTCAATTTTGGTGAGCAGGTTGAGGGTTTTGCTCAGACGGGAAAGGTGGCTGGTTTCATCGTAAATCACCTTCACATTCTCCGCCTGATGCCCCATCACCCGGTCGTCGGCAATCAGGTTCTCGGTTTTGGTGCGGATAATGGCCAGGGGCGTCTGGATCTCATGGGCCATATTCTCCGTGTATTCCTTGAGGTGCCGGTAATCGTGCTCGATGCGGTCCAGCATCTGGTGAAACAAACCCTGCATCACCTGGAATTCCGAGGTGCTGGTGGCCACCTGCTCTATTTTGGTTTTCTGCCCCACCTTGTAGGTGCGCATCAATTCCAGAATGCGGTTGAAGGGGCGGAAGAAATACCCGGACAGCAACAGGTTAAACACCAGAATGGCCAGGGCCAGCAAAACGAAAGCCGGCACCAGCGCCTCAAAAACGTCATCCTGAAGACGCCGGAAATCCTCGACAAAAGCGAGAATCCCCACTTTATAAATACGACCGCCCGCTTCCAGCAAAATCGTTTTCTTGCGAAAGCGGTGCATTTCATCCAATTCCGCGTTTTGGATGAGGGTATCGCTGTAAATGGGAAACAGGCTGCTGTCCGGTGCCGTGGCCAGTGGGATTGCCGAAATAAAGCGCGGCAATTCGGAAAGGGGTTTGCCCTCTTCGATATGATGCCGGGTACGCCCTTCCCACTTGGTAAAACGATGGTCCAGATTACGCGTGATAAACGCCTCGCCCTCATTCCACAGGAACAAACCTCCTGCCAGAAAGGCCACCAGGGTAAAGAGCAGGTAAATTGCGGAGGTTTTGCTCAGTAAACTGTAGGAGCGTTCTTTTTTCATGGCAAGTCCGTCGCGGGTTAAATGGAAAAGCGGTATCCCATGCCGTACATGGCCCGGATATAATTACCGCCGCCGGCCCGGGTAATTTTGCGGCGCAGGTTTTTGATGTGATTGTAAAGGAAATCGAAGCTGTCTGCCTGGTCGATATGATCTCCCCAAAGGTATTCGGCGATGCTCTGTTTGGTGAGAACCCGATCGGGGTTCTGCATAAAATACAGCAGCAAATCGTATTCCTTGCGGGTCAGGTTGAGGGGGGTGTCCCCCAGTTGGGCCCGGGCAGCGGGCAGATTTACGCTGAGGGGGCCCATCTCCAGGGTTTCCTTACGGTCGAAATTCCGCCGCCGCAGCAGGGAGTGGATTCTGGCGTTCAGTTCCGCGGTGTGAAAGGGTTTGGTCAGGTAGTCGTCTGCCCCCAGATTAAGCCCCTTTACTTTTTCCTCAACCGAATTGCGGGCGGTCAGGATCAGGATGGCGGGCATAATTTCGCCCTCGCGCAGGGAGTTGATCAAACTTAATCCGTTGCCGTCCGGCAAACCCAGATCCAGGATAACCAGGTCATACTGATAGAGAGCACATTTTTCCTCAGCGGCCGCCAGGGTGGCAGCCTGTTCCACCTTAAAATGGTTATCAACCAGATTGCGGCCAATTTCTTCACTGAGCAGGAGATTATCTTCGACGATCAGAATTTTCATGGGTTATGTCAGTGTTGGATTTACGCCCTGCATCGCTGATCGCTGATCGCTGATCGCTGATCGCTTTTCGCTTTTCGCTCTTCGCTCTTCACTCTACTACAATATGTCACAATTCTGTAGATTTTCTAAGCACTGTCAAAAGATTTTTCGGAGGTGAGTAATAAAAATTCTTGACAAAATGCGGCTAAAACGGTAACCTTTTAACAGTCACGGGAATCCACCCAAAACCTCACCGGCTTCACCCGAAACCAAAGCATTAACAATATTAAAGTTAAAGCGTTTGTTTTGGGGCAAGGCGTTAACGTTAACGCGAACAGCCGGGGTGGGCTTCCCCAAAATTGCTATCAAAATATCACGGATGAAGGAGCAGCGAAAATTTCCGGCCCCGGGGCTGGCGAACGCTCTGTTGCTGGCGACGAACTGTTGGGCCAGAATGCCCCTGTATTGCGCCTGTACAAAAAAGCGGGTGTAAGTGACGGGGCGGAGCTGTATACCAGCCTAACCTCTTTCCCCGCTCCACCCGGAAGGTGTACTGGTTTTCTTCGCAACGGATACGCCAAAAAGGTAATACCTCTTTGAAAAGCTGGCTTTCTACCGGTATCCGGGCGAAAGCAAACTGTGGTCTTTAACGCTATAAGGAATGCGCTCATGGGTACTTTACACATGTTAGACTGGGCCATTATCGCCCTCTACTTCGCATTAATCCTCGGGCTTGCCTGGTGGGTGATCAAACAACGCAACGACACCTCGGACGACTATTTTCTGGCAGGTCGCCACCTCGGTTGGTTTGTGGTCGGCGCTTCGATTTTCGCCTCAAATATCGGCTCCGAGCACCTGGTCGGCCTGGCCGGCTCCGGCGCCACGGACGGGGTGGCCCTGGCCCACTATGAACTACATGCCTGGTGCCTGCTGGTCCTGGGGTGGGTTATGGTTCCCTTTTACATGCGTTCCAAAGTTTTTACCATGCCGGAATTTTTGGAAAGACGTTTTTCCGCCACTTCCCGGACCGTGCTTTCGGTAATCTCCCTGGTCGCCTACGTGCTGACCAAAATTGCCGTGGGTATTTTTGCCGGCGGTATCGTTTTCAGCGTTTTGTTACCGGATCTCAACGTTTTGGGGATGGACAGCTTCTGGTTCGGCTCCATCCTGGTGATTATTCTGACCGGTCTCTACACCATTTTGGGGGGACTGCGGGCGGTTGCCTACACCGAAGCCCTGCAAACCGTTATTCTGGTGATCGGGTCCGCCCTGGTAACCATTTACGGGCTGGATGCCCTGGGCGGCTGGGGCGCCCTTAAGGAAATCACCGGCTCGGAGATGTTCAACCTCTGGAAGCCTTTGGTACCCGCCGGAATGGAAGCAACCTGGGCGCCGGTAAAGGAAAGTGGCAGAATGGCCTGGTATTTTAACGACAATTACCCTTGGCTGAGCATGCTCTTCTGCGCTCCCATTATTGGTCTGTGGTACTGGTGTACCGACCAGTATATCGTCCAGCGGGTGCTGGGCGCCCCCAATGAAACCGAAGCACGTCGGGGCTCCATTGCCGCCGCCATGCTTAAGCTGCTCCCGGTTTTCATTTTCATTATCCCGGGGATGATCTCCTTTGCCCTCGCCAAAACCGGCCAGGTCGCGGCCCTTCAACAGGAATTGTTCACCCCCAGCGGGGAATTGATGCGCGACCAGGCACAGAAAGCCTTTCCGCTGCTGGTAGCTCACGTTCTGCCGGTCGGCGTTCGCGGTATTGTCGTCGCCGGTCTGCTGGCCGCTCTGATGAGCTCGCTGGCCGGGGTTTTCAACGCCTCCTCAACCCTGTTTACCATGGACTTTTACTCCAAATTCCGGCCCCAGGCCTCCCAGCAGCAGCTGGTCTGGATGGGACGGGTCGCCACCGGGGTTATGGTTTTGGTCGGGCTTTTGTGGATACCGGTAATCCAGGGCGGAAAGGGCCTTTACGACTACCTGCAGGGAATTCAGGCCTATCTGGCACCCCCGATTTTCGTGGTTTTCTTCTTCGGGGTATTTATGAAACGCCTTAACGCCAAAGGCTGCCTCTCGGCACTGATCGTCGGTTTTATTTTGGGTCTGTTCCGTTTGGCGGTGGATACTCCCGTTAAGCTGATCGACGGATTCGCATACGAAACCGGCTCCTTCCTGTGGATTGTCAACAATACCTTCTTCCAGTATTACAGCCTGATTATTTTCCTGGTTTGCGTTGCCGTGATGATCATTGTCAGCTATATGACCGAAGAGCCGGATTACGAACAAATCAGCGGCCTCACCTACGGCACCCTGACCGCCGAGCACCGCGAGAGCAGTCGCTCGAGTTGGACAATGGCGGATATCCTTTCCTCCGGGTTGGTCCTGGTCCTTATCCTGGCTGCCTATCTGTACTTTACCGGATAAGGGCGATTTACCTCACCGGGCTGATCTCAGCCCGGTGAACCGGTTTTTTCCCAGACAATGAAAGGGTTTTGATATGCACACATCAGATAACCTGGTTATCGGGATAGACTATGGAACCGATTCGGTCCGGGCTATGATTGTAGACACTGCCGACGGACGGGAAATCGCCACCGATGTGGTGTATTACCCCCGATGGAAAGCAGGCAAATTCTGCAAACCCGCCACCAATCAGTTTCGCCAACATCCTCTGGATTATATCGAAGGTTTGTCGCAATCCATCCGCAATGCCCTGGCCAAAGCTCCGGCCGGCTCCGCGGAGAAAGTTCGCGGTATCTCGGTCGATACCACCGGCTCCACCCCCTGCGCGGTAGACCGGGCGGGAACGCCGTTGGCCTTAACGCCGGGCTTCGAGGAGAATCCCAACGCCATGTTCGTCCTCTGGAAGGACCACACCGCGGTAGCGGAAGCCGAGGAAATCAACACCGTTTCCAAAAGTTGGGGCGGAGAAGATTACACCAAATTTGAGGGCGGGATCTATTCTTCGGAATGGTTCTGGTCCAAGATTCTGCACGTTCTCCGGGAAGATGAGGCGGTTCGCAAGGCCGCTTTCTCCTGGGTCGAGCACTGCGACTGGATCCCCGCTGTGCTTACCGGCACCACCGATCCCCTCACCATGAAGCGCAGCCGCACTGCCGCCGGGCATAAGGCCATGTGGCATCCCTCCTGGGGCGGACTCCCACCCAACGATTTTCTGACCCGACTGGATCCTCTTCTGGACGGGCTTCGGGAACGCCTTTTCACAGAGACTTACACAGGGGACGAGTCGACCGGCACCCTGACCGCCGAATGGGCGGAGCGCCTGGGGCTTTCCACCGAGGTAACCGTGGGCGTGGGCGCCTTTGATGCTCACTTTGGAGCGGTCGGCGCGGAAATTGAGCCCAATACGCTGGTTAAGGTTATGGGCACCTCCACCTGCGATATGATTACCGTGGAAATGCCCACCGGCGGCGAAAAGCTGGTTAGCGGTATTTGCGGTCAGGTAAATGGATCGATCATGCCGGGCCTGCTGGGCCTGGAAGCCGGGCAATCCGCTTTCGGGGATATCTACGCCTGGTTTCACCAGGTTCTGATGTGGCCCTTGCACAACCTGCTCGGCGAGCTCTCCTACCTCGATGCCGCCACCCGCAAAAAAATAGTTTCCGACGTCGGGGACAAGTTGATTGCCACCTTATCCGATGCCGCGGAAAACCTGCCCATGGAAGAGACCGGGGTTATCGCCCTGGACTGGATGAACGGCAGGCGCACCCCGGACGCCAACCAAATGCTCAAGGGTGTTATCGGTGGGCTCAATCTGGGATCGGACGCCCCCCGGATCTTTCGCGCCCTGGTGGAAGCAACCGCTTTCGGGGCCCGAAAAATCGTCGATCGTTTTGTTGAGGAAGGGGTGGCTATAAATGGGGTGATCGCCATTGGCGGCATTCCCAAGAAGTCGCCTTTTATTATGCAGATCAGCGCCGATGTGCTGAACATGCCCATCAAAGTAGTAGCCTCAGAACAGGCCTGCGCCCTGGGATCGGCCATGGCCGCGGCAGTGGCCTGCGGTATTTATCCTCAAATGGAGGCCGCCCAGAAAGCCATGGGCAGTGGATTTGAAAAGGTTTATCATCCTAATCCGGATCGGGCAGCGCGCTATGAGGCGATCTACCGGCGTTATTCCAAACTGGCCGATCTGATCGAACATCAGTTTACACCGTAAGTCCGTTACCAACAGACCACAAAGAGCACAGGGGACCATCCCCAAGAGGTGGAAACACCTGGTGGTTTCAGGGACTTTGCGGTCGCAAGGCGCATTAACAACAACGACAGGTAAGATGAGCAAATACAAAGCATTAAAACAAGAATCCTACGAGGTCAACATGGCCCTGGCCAAAAGCGGCCTGGTGATCGCGACCTTCGGGAACGTCAGTGCATTGGATCGCTCGCTGGGGGTTTTTGCCATCAAACCCAGCGGGGTGGCCTACGAGGATCTGAAAGCGGAAGACATTGTGGTGGTGGATCTGGACGGCAAGGTAGTGGAAGGCCGTATGCGTCCCTCCTCGGACACCAATACCCACATGATGTTGTACCGCCACTTCCCGTCTGTTGGGGGAATCGTCCACACCCATTCCACTTATGCGGTTGCCTGGGCGCAAGCAGCGCTTCCCCTGCCCATTCTGGGCACCACCCACGCCGACCATCTTCACATGGACGTTCCCTGCACCGATTTTATGAGCGACGAGATGATTAAAGGCGACTACGAAATCGAAACCGGCAACCAAATCCTCAAACGTTTCCAAGGACTCTCCAGCGAAGAGGTTGAAATGGTGCTGGTGGCCGGACACGGACCCTTTACCTGGGGCAAAACGGCGCAAAAGGCCCTTTACAACAGTGTTATCCTGGAAGAAATGGCGCGAATGGCCTTATTTACCCTGCAGATCAACCCGGATATCGGTCGTCTGCCCGCTGCGCTGATCGACAAACATTACCAGCGCAAACACGGGCCCAATGCTTATTACGGCCAGGGGGGATATTGACCCGCTGCGGTTGTTTGATGGCAAATTGACAGGAATCGCACCTTTGCCGTGGCGGGTAAAGCACCGGCCTTTCGAATTAATGCCCCCACGATACGCGAAAATTAAGTGCATCAAAAATTTTTGTTATAACCTCAAGGAGAATCTCAATGGATAATGTACCGATTATAAAAATGGGACTTATTGCGGTAAGCAGAGATGCTTTTCCGGCCCAACTTTCCATCAAACGGCGCAATGCGGTGGCGGCGGCCTGCCGGGAAAAATCCATTGAAATTGTTGAGTTAGAAACCATTGTCGAAAACGATAGCGATGTTATCACGGCCCTTCGGGAAATCGAAGACAAAGGGGTAAACTGCCTGACCATTTACCTCGGCAATTTCGGCCCGGAAGGCCCCACCACCCTCCTGACCCAGCGCTTTCGGGGACCGGTGATGATCACCGCTGCCGCGGAAGACAGCGGCAAGGACCTGATCCACGGCCGGGGCGATGCTTACTGCGGTCTGCTCAGCACCTCCTACAGCCTGGGACTGCGGCGCCTCAGCCCCTATATGCCGGAAAATCCGATTGGAGATCCGGGGGACGTGGCAAGCATGATCGCAGAGTTTATCCCGATTGCCCGCATCGTGCAAGGGGTGCGCAACCTCAAGATTTTTTCCTTCGGACCCCGGCCTTTTGACTTTCTGACGTGCCATGCCCCGATCCAGCCCCTGTTCGATTTGGGAATCGAAATTATGGAAAACAGCGAACTGGATCTTTACGATATCGTACGCGCCGAGGACAACAACCCGGATATCGAGGCGGTTGCCCGGGAAATGGCCGACGAATTGGGCAAGGGCAATACTTATCCTGACCTGTTGAACAAACTGGCCCAATATGAGATTGCCCTGGAAAAATTTATGAATGCCAATCTGGGGATTTCCCAGTACGGGGCTTTCGCCAACAAATGCTGGCCCGCTTTTGAAAAATACTTTGGACACGTTCCCTGTTACATGAACTCCCGGCTGGCCTCACGTGGGATTCCGGTAGCCTGCGAGGCTGACATTTACGGCAGTCTCAGCGAATATATGGCCATCTGCGCCACCCTGATGCCCCCGGCCATTCTGGACATTAACAACACCGTTCCCAAGGACATGTATGCCGAAAGCGCCGATACCATTGGCGACTACAAACTCGATGATCTTTGGATGGGATTCCACTGCGGCAATACCACCACGTCCTGTATCGTGCAGCCGATTATGCAGCATCAGCTGATCATGCATCGTTTAATGGAGCCGGGGCAGGAACCCAATATTACCCGGGGAACCATCGAAGGGCAGATCAAATCCGGTCCGGTATCGATATTCCGCCTGCAGGCCACCGCAGAAGCCCAGGTAAAAGCTTACGTTGCCCATGGTGAGGTTCTCAACATCAACCCCAAATCCTTTGGTTGCATCGGGGTTTTCGGGGTTAAGGAAATGGCCCGCTTTTACCGGCACGTTTTGATAGAGCACCGCTTCCCGCATCATACCGCGGTGGCCTTTGCCCATGCCGGCAAGTCCCTGTTTGCGGCCAGCAAGATGCTGGGGGTTGGGGACGTTTATTTCAACCTGCCGCAGCACCTGTATTATCCGACGGAAAACCCCTTTTCCTGAAATCCCTTCCCGGAACGGGATTTGATTTGCAACCCCGGCCGGAGAGATTCCATCTCCGGCTGGTAGACCCCATAGTCGCCAAATCGGGGTGATCCGCCGGTTTCTGGCTGTTTTACCGTCCGGGACCTGGTTTTTGGGGAAAAATTATCGGAGCAGACAACTCACCTGACTCCCGTCAGTTTATTCCCCAAGGGTATTTTGTATTGTTCACGTTACCGTAAACACTTATATTTTGGGCCTTGCCCGGTTTTTATCCCGCCATTTTCCAGCAGGTCAGGTGTCCAACCGGGCATTGAAACCGAGTTGGGGAATTTCCGGATTCAGGCAAATTTCTCAGCAATTGTGGATCGGTCCGGTATTCGTGGAGGAAAGCGCTCAGCATGAAGTCTACCATTAAAGATGTTGCCAGGATGGCGGGAGTCTCGATAGGGACTGTCGACCGGGTTCTTCATAAGCGGGGGCGCGTATCGCTGGAAACCCGTCAGCGGGTGGAAAAGGTAATCCGGGACCTCAAATACCAACCGAATATTTTCGCAAAAAATCTGGTTAAAAATGAGCCGGTGCGGCTGGGGGTTTTAATGCCCCGGACCGAGCAGGACGGGGAATTCTGGCGTTTGCCGGAGGTGGGTATTCGACAGGCCAAGCGGGATTTAAAACCGCTGAACGTATCGGTTCGGATTTACAGTTACGACAAATATTCCGACAGCGATTTTGAGAAAATTGCCGAGCAGGCCCTTCAGGACAACCTGAGGGGCATTCTGATAGCGCCTACCCAGGTGGAAGCAGCCCGTCGCCTGGTCAGCTCCCTGCCGGCGGGATTTCCCTTCATTTATTTTGATTCCCATATTCCCAAGACCGGGGCGCTGTCCTCGGTGATCCAGGATTCCCGCAATAGCGGTACCGTCGCGGCCCGGTTAATGCGCTTATTGGTTCCCGGGGAGGAAGAGGTTCAGATTCTGCGCTTTTTACCGAGCGACTACCATCTGGAGCAGCGCATCAAAGGGTTTTGCAAGTATTTTTGCGGAAACGGTAAGAAGGAAATTGAGATTCTGGATATTCCCGGGCATTATTCGGGCGAGGTGTTGGCGGAAATGCTGGACACCCATTTCTCCGGGCAGTTTCCACGGGGGATTTTTGTTATCAATTCCAAGATTTTTGAAGTGGCGGATTATTTATCCAACAGGGGATTGGGAGAACAGGTTGCGTTGGTTGGCTACGATTTAATTCCGCAGAACATCAAATTCCTCAAGCAGGGGGTTATCGATTTTCTCATTTCCCAAAGTCCCGAGTTGCAGGGTTATACCGGGCTGATTTCCCTCTACCGTCACCTCATGTTTCAGGAAAGCATTGATTTGGAGATACGCCTTCCGATCGAGATCATCACCAAAGAAAATGTTGATTCCTATGCCTCCACCCGTTCCCTTGATGCCTTCGGGCAGAAAGTCTCCATGATTTACTCCGACTAGGGCCAGGGGTTTGTCCCGTACTCAGACAAACCGGCC
>JAGRBF010000094.1:15664-37579 GCA_020434205.1 Calditrichota bacterium
AAAAAAAATGCATCATTTTTTGTCAAACTCTTGACAAAAATATAAAAAAGAGGTAACCTTTTTCGAAGATTGCGTTAACGTTAACACACGAGTTTAAGGTTTAATACTCAGTCACAGAAAATTAGTTCCGTATTTCACGAACTTTTGTGTTAACAAAACTGATTGGCCATCGTGGGCAAACGTGGGCATCACCGTCGTAATTCCTTCCCCCCATCCCGCCATGGCGCATTCAATGTGGGCTAAGTTGTATTCCCTCACATGAATTCCTCCGTCTTCTGATTGTAATGCCCTGAATAAAGCAGGTTGTTAGCAGGCTCTGGTTTGTTCGGGAAGATGTCAGGCAACTGTTACAAACCTTACGAAGCGTCTCTACACGAATCGAAAGCTGCGACCCATCGGGTTATCCGGTGGCGTCCCTCCCATTTCTGCGCGTCATCTGTGAGATTCTAAACTTTTTTTGCCACTCAAACGGTCAGAACACTTACCAAAATGAAGGAGGAAAGAATGTACAAATTCTATCGCTACAGCATTCTTTTATTGCTCTGCTTGGTACCACACGTATTTGCCGGCATAACGGGTAAAGTCGCCGGTAAAATTACGGATAGCGAAACCGGGGAACCCCTGGTAGGCGCGAACGTGGTTATCGAGGGCACACACATGGGGGCTTCCACAGACCTGGAAGGCGAATATTTTATCGTGAATATTCCCCCTGGAAATTATACCCTGTCGGCTTCGGTCCTGGGGTATACCACAGTTTCGAAAACCGGGGTTTCCGTTTCGGTTGACCGCACCTTGTGGGTCGACTTTTCCCTTGCCCCTGCGGTGGTTGAGGGGGAAGCGGTAAACGTGGTTGCCGAAAGGGATGTTATCGCCATGGACCTGGCAGCCAGTCAGGTGAGTATCGATGCGGAGGATGTTAAGGAAGTTCCCACCGCCTCCAGCCTGGAACGAATCCTGGCCCTGCAAACCGGGGTAGACTTTGACCCCACCAGCCGCAGCTACGACGAACGCGCGGAAGTGACCATCCGCGGTGGTGGTCGGGGCCAGACCGAGCTGATGGTAGACGGCTTGTCCATGGTGGACAACCGCGCCAACCGTCCCATGATGATGGTTAACCTGAGCACCGTTAAGGAAGTCAACATCATCAAGGGTGGCTTTAACGCGGAATACGGAAACGTACGTTCCGGTCTGATCAACATCGTGACCCAGGACGGTGACACCGATAAATACACCGGGTCTTTTGACTACCGCCACACCCCGGGCCATCTGAAGCACTTCGGAGAGTCCATTTACGATCCCAACAACTACTTCCTGCGCCCCTATCTGGATCCTTCCGTGGCCTTTGTGGGTACCGCCAATGGGGGTTGGGATGAGGAAACCCAGAATCGCTACCCGGATTTTCAGGGATGGAACGAATTTACCAGCGGGCGGACCGATTTGACCGCCGAGCAAGCGCAGCAGGTTTTTGCTTTCCGGCACCTGGCGGATTTCCAGGGCAACGACCGGGTCGGTCAATATGACGACATCCCGGACCGCAACGTAGAAGCCAGCCTGGGTGGGCCGGTTCCCTTCGTGGGCAAATATCTGGGCAACATGACCTTTTTCGCTTCTCACCGCACCAATCAGGAAGCGTTTGCCCTGCCCACCAACCGGGATTACTACCAGGAGAACAACACCTCCCTGAAGCTGACCAGCCGCATCACCCAGAACTTCAAGGTGACCGTGGAAGGCATTCGCTCGGAAACCAACACGGTGCAGTCCGCACCCCGCGCTTCCGGGTTGGACGCCTACATGACCAGCGGCATGGACATTCTGTATTCTCCCATCGCCACCGGATTCGACAAAGTACTCGGCCAGAACGGGGCCCTTTATTATCCCAACGCCCTGAACCGCTTCGACATTTACCGCAACATGTTCGGGATCGCGGTCGACCACGTTCTGACCCCCAGCACTTTTTATAACTTGCGGATGTCCTTCACCAATGTGCGCAACGACTGTATCGGACCGGACAGCACCGACACCAAAAGCAACGAATTCCGGGACAACAGCGTAATCAAGACCATCGGCGGCTTTAGCCTAACCGAGGCACCTTTCGGTTACGGGGTTGGTATCGAAAACATGTTCGACGGCATGACCCTGACCGGTGAAGGTTCCACCCGGGATTACTCCAAGGTCAACACCTTTAACATGCGTTTCGATCTGACCAGCCAGTTCAACAAATACAATCAGTTCAAGACCGGTTTTACCTTCAACTACGACGATCTGAACACTCACTACGAGCACAACCAGATCGGCGACGCCGGGAACAACTGGGTGGTGGAATGGCAGCGTCAGCCGTCCCGCGCCGGCGCCTACGTTCAGGACAAACTGGAATTCAAAGGGCTGATTGCCAACGTCGGTTTGCGGGCGGACATGCTTTTCCCCAACGCTAAATCGTACGACGTGGATCGTTTTTCTCAGTATTTCCGGAAAAAATTTGCCGACACCTTTCAGGAACTGGCTCCTTCCCGCGATGCCGAGAACAAGATCAAGGTCAGCCCGCGTTTGGGTCTGTCCCATCCTATCGCCGACGTGGCCAAGCTGTATTTCAACTACGGCCATTTCTACTCCATGCCCACCGCAGACGAAATGTTCCTGATCATGAAGCGCGCTCAGGGCCTCTCCGATATCGGCAACGCCAACCTGGATATGCCCAGGACGGTAGCTTACGAACTCGGGGTAGAGTATCAACTGTCGGACATGTATCTACTGCACTTCTCCGGCTACTATAAGGACGTAACCGATCAGTTGGCCAACCGTAACTACGTCGGCTTCGACGGCGGGGTGAACTACTGGTCCCGGACCAACGACAACTACGAAGACATCCGTGGTCTGGAAGTCCGTCTGGAAAAACGTTTTGGTCGCTGGGTAACCGCCTGGGCCAACTACAATTACCAGGTCGTCACCCGCGGGTATATCGGTCGCCTGGTTTATTACGAAGATCCCCGCCGTCAGGAGCAGGAAGGCCTCGAAAACCCTGTCCAGGAGCGTCCTCTGGCCCGTCCTCTGGCTCGCGCCAACCTGACCCTGCAAAGTCCCAAAGATTTCGGACCCAAGTGGGGCGGGCATAACTTCTTTGGCGATCTGCGCGCCGACCTGCTGTATTCCTGGCGGGCCGGACGGTATGAAGATCGTGGCGCCTATCAGAACTGGAATCCCCTCGGAAACGTGGATCTGATCGAGCCCCTGCAGTGGAAAGGCCGCACCACCTTCGATTTCCGCCTGCGCAAGCAGATCGAATTCCCCAAGTTCTCCATGAACTACTACATGGACATCCTGAACGTGTTTAACCTCAAACACCTTGAGGAATCCGGCTTTGCCAGCGCCAACGATCGCAACAACTATATGCGTTCCCTGCGCCTGCCCCGCTATAACGGCGACGAGCTGGGCACCAAGGAAGAATACGCTGCAGCTGGTCTTATTGCCGGGGACGACAAGCCCGGTGACGTAAAAAGCGATGACAAACCGTGGATCGATATGCCCAACCGGGGCTTCCTGACTTTTCTCGCCCCCCGGACCATCACCTTTGGCGTCGGTTTCAATTTCTAATGCAGCAGCCGGACAGAAGACAACTAAGGAGCAAACACATGAATAGAATACAGGTCATAATTGCAGTTTTCCTGTTGGGATGTCTGCTGCCATTTGCTGCGGCCAATGCAGGCTTTATCAAAGACATCAAGATAGGAAAGTACCAAACCTGGGTCGACGACAACACCCACCAGGGTGAGACGTCCATCGGCGACCGGGGTAATATGTACCAAAACGCCTTCTGGCGGGGCTGGCCGGCTTGTGCGGTTCAGTTCTCCGGATGGTATATGGGCACCGACAACTGGACCGCCGAAAACGGCACCAATTTTCCGGTAAAACTGGTTGGGGCCGCCCCGGTAACGGTAAATGAAGAAACCGCCACCATGCCGGTTGCGGATTCGGACGGCTTTTTTATCAAACGCTACAGCCGCTACCAGCCTCCCAAAATTACGGTGGACGGCCGGGAAATCCAGGATCCCTTCCCGCTGGACGGCAGCGACGAGGTCAATCCGGACATTATCCCGGGAACCGCGGACATGATGGTCACCTCCACGATCAACACCGATATGGGGGTAACGATTACCCAGAAAGTGTTGTCCTGGAGCCAGGCGAATCACGATGATTACATCATCTACGACTGGACCTTCACCAACACCGGCAACATTGATCTCGACGATGACATCGAACTGCCCAACCAGACCCTGACCAACGTGTATTTCCTGCGTTCCAGCCGTCTGGAAAGATGGGATTCGCAGTTCTGGTACAGCGGAGAGGGCGATTATGCCGAAGATACCCTGCGCCTGCGCTACGCCTATCCGGGACGCCGTTCCGATTCCGGCACCGAAGACAATACCGGTAACGGCTATTGGGAGCCCCAACCGGGCTGGATGTGGAATCCCATGTCGGTCGGGCAGGCCATTCTGCACGCGGACCGTTCGGTCAGCGATCCCACCGACGATTTTAACCAGCCGATGATGACCGGTACCGAAAACAGCGACCTGCTGTGGATCCGCAACGACCCCACCTCAACCGGTCCTGCGGATTGGGCGCAAGTGTGGCGGGTGATGACCGAAGGTTGGGAATGGCGTGGTGAGGTTGAACGCCTGTCCGGCGCGAATGTGCGGCCCGGCTTCCGGTCGGTGCACATGGAAGATCAGGCAGTACCCGGTGTCAAGTACATTACCGATCTCTCCTGGGTTACCTTCGGGGCTGCTTATTTCTGGGCTGCCGGACCCTATACCCTGGCTCCCGGCGAGGATTTCCGGATCGTTTGGGCAGATGGTTTCGGGGTTATCAACCCGCTCAAGATCTGGGAAGTGCAAACCGCCTGGGAAAACGGCAACGCCACGCCCCCGCCCGGCATGACCTTCGACAACGCCGGCGGGGTCGGATTGGTGGACAACATGCCCACCCCGTATAAAAACAACCCGGAGCTTTACAACAACAACTTCAACGACTGGGCCCGGGATGCCTGGATTTTCACGGGAATCGACTCGCTGAAGCAGAACATGAACAATGCCCAATGGAACGTGCGCAACAACTATAACGTGCCTGCCGCCCCGCAGCCGCCCTCTATTACGGTGAACTCTCTGCCCAACAAGATTGAGATTTCCTGGGGAGATGAATCGGAGGACGCCACGGACTTCGCCGGTTACAAGCTGTATCGTTCCGAAGGGTTCTGGTATGAGGGTTACCTGCGCGGCACCAACACCCGTGAGCACGGGCAATGGGAACTGATCGGTAACTTCCCGGGCAGCGGCACTCACAGCTACGACGATACCGACGTAACCCGCGGGATTTCCTACTTCTACAAAGTTGTCGCTTACGATGACGGCACCCAAAACGGTCCGGACGTCGATGGTGGCGGACATCCTTTGGAAAGCGGGCATTTCCTGAACGTTACCCGTCGCGGCGCGGTATTAACCCGCCCGGCCAAGTCCGATCTGAGTGAAGTAGTGATTGTTCCCAACCCCTTCAACAGCAGCGCCCGGGAACTGCAGTATCCCGGCGAACCGGACAAGATTCTGTTCCTGGAATTGCCCCCGGTGTGCACCATCCGCATTTACACGGAGAGCGGGGACCTGGTGAAGGTAATTGAGCATGACAACGGATCCGGCGACGAATCCTGGGGCTTGAACACCAATGAGCACATGACCTCGGAAACCGGTCAGATTGTGGTCAGCGGTATTTATATCGTCAACTTCAGTATGCCCAATGGCGAGAGTGTTAACAAAAAAATGGTGATCGTCAGGTAAAGTCATGACGCCAACTTCCCCGGATCGGGCGTGAATTTCAGGTCCGGGGAATAAGAAAGGAGCAAACTCCCTATGAAAAAATTCACATCTTTTTGGGTGGTTGTTTTGTCGGCACTTCTCCTGACCACAGCCGCTCATTCACAAATCAAAAAGGTCGCACAGACCGGCCTTCAGTTCCTGAAGGTGGATATGTCCTCCCGTTCGGCCGCCATGGCCGGCGCCTACACCATGCCCGGGAACGACGCCAGCGCGATGTTCTACAATCCGGCCGGGATCGCCCGCATGGAAAACAACTTCGATTTGTTTTCCAGCACGGTTCAGTGGATTGCGGACATCAACTATCACGCACTCGGTGTGGCCAAAAATTTCGGCGGCTGGGGCAATTTCGGGGTTAGTATGGTATTTGCCGATTACGGCGATATCGAAGGCACCCAGGTTGCCGCCAACGAAGCCGGCTACATCAAAACCGGCTCGGTGGACGTGGGGGCTTATGTGGTAGGAATCAGCTATGCCCGTTCTCTCACCGATCGTTTTTCGATTGGCGGGCAGGTCAAATACGCCGCACAGCACCTGGGCAGCAGCCTTCTGGTAGACGGCGATCCCATGGTCAAAAATGAGGTCGGCGGTGCAGCCTTCGATTTCGGGACCATCTTTTACCCGGGCTACCACAGCCTGAGCATCGGGATGAGCCTGAACAACTTCTCCGGACAGTATAAGTATGAGGAAACCGAGTTCCAGCTTCCCCTGACCTTCCGGATCGGGGTGGCTATGGACGTTATGGACCTCATTGCCGGGGAACACGATAGTCCGCTGCTGATCGCCGTTGATGCTTTGCATCCCCGCGATTATACGGAACGGCTGCACGTTGGGGCAGAATATTTCTACCACAAGATGTTCGCCATCCGCGCCGGCTACAAGTTCAATTACGACGAGGAGAGCTTCTCGATAGGCGCCGGCCTCAATCAGGAAGTTTCCGGCGTCAAGCTGAAGCTGGATTACGCTTACAGCGACCTGGGCCTCTTCGACGCTGTCAATCGTTTTTCTCTGGGAATCGCCTTCTAAAAAGAGGTATCCCCTGAGCCGCTATTTCAAGATAGCCGCTTAGCTAAAAGGGTCACCTGCCGCGGGTCGGAAATCGTCTCGCGGCAGGCACCTTCCGGGTTGGGATCCTGTTGTGAAAACCACTTTCAGCAACCGCCGAAATCACGACACACCCGCATCACGCATCAACTTTCAAATTGCCAGACAAGCCGCGGGGGCCAAACCACCGACAACGCCGGAAGGCTGTTTTTCACCCCTCATCCATCACCGCAGTCCGGCTGCCATCCCCCGCTCTTACAGATTCCAAGCATTTGGAGGAAAGTACCCTTTCACCATCTCTCAAACCGCAACTTTTCAACCCATTCCCTGGAGGAGCCTATCATGTTGCGTCATTTATTCATTTGTTTGATTTTACTGGCCGGCAGTTCTCTGATGGCCCAGGACCTGAGCGCCCGCATCAAAATCGACAAGGACCGGGTAATCGGGGACATCGACAAAAATATCTACGGCAACTTTTCCGAGCATCTGGGCCGCTGCATTTACGGCGGGATCTACGATCCCGGCTCCAAGCTGTCCGACAAGCAGGGTTTTCGCAAGGATGTTCTGGAGGCCGCCAAAGGCCTGAACGTCCCCATTCTGCGCTGGCCGGGCGGCAACTTTGTTTCGGGATATCACTGGGAGGACGGGATTGGTCCTAAAAAGGATCGTCCGGAGCGCACCGATCTGGCCTGGCATACCCCGGAGCCCAACACCTTCGGGACCGACGAGTTTATCGACTACTGTCGCAAGATGGGCACCGAACCCTATTTCGCGGTAAACCTGGGAACCGGCACCTTCGACGAAGCGCGCAACTGGGTGGAATACTGCAACGTCAAGGAGGGGCCTTACTATGCCGAACTGCGCAAGAAAAACGGGCATCCCGAGCCGCATAACGTTAAATACTGGTCTCTGGGCAACGAGGTAGACGGTTGGTGGCAGATGGGTCACAAAAACGCCGAGGATTACGGCAAGTTCGCCCTGGAAGCCGCCAAGCTGATGAAGTGGACCTCTCCGGACATCAAGCTGATTGCCGCGGGATCTTCCAATTTTTACGGTAATTCCGATCCCCACGGGTGGAACCGCACCGTTCTGGAATACCTGAAGGATTACATCGATTACATCGCCCTGCATCGCTATGTCGGCAATCGGGAAAACGATTATTACGCCTTTATGGCCTCGACCATCGACGTGGAAGAACGCACCAAAATCGTGGAAGCGCAAATCGACGAGGCGATGTCCAAGATGCGCAATCCCCGCCAGATTTACGTGGCCTGGGACGAATACAACGTCTGGTACCGGGCCCGCGGCGGCGAGGCGGCCCGGGGTCGCAACGCCCTGGAAGAAAAGTACAATCTGGAAGACGCCCTGGTAATCGCCGGTTTCCTGAATGCCTTCATCCGCAATGCCCATATCGTCAAGATGGCCAATATGGCGCAACTGGTAAACGTTATCGCCCCCATCTTCACCAACGAAAACGATATGTTCCGCCAGACCATTTACTTCCCGCTGGCCCTGTACGCCAACAATTCTTTCGGGCAATCCCTGGACGTGCTGGTGGACGGCCCCACCTTCGATACCAAACAATATCAGCAGGTACCGTATCTGGATGTTTCGGTGGCCTATCAGGGCGAGGAAGTGGTGATCAACGTGGTCAACCGCCACAAGGACCAGCCCATTACCGCGGAAATTATCAGTCAGGAAGGCCAATTCAGCGGGCCGTTCACGGTGTTTGAGGTCAACGGACCGGACGTAAAAACGGAGAACACCTTTGGCAAGGAAGTGATCAAGAGCGTCAAGAAGGACGACGTGGCCGCCAGCGGGGCAGGCTTCAGCTATACCTTCCCGGCCCATTCCTACACCATGTTGAAGGGTAAATTGAAATAAGGATGGGAATTGAAATATCCGGCAGGGGCAGGTCGCAATCTGTCCCTGCAAGAACAAACCACATAAACATCTGAATATAATTAACCTACGGAGAATCTCAATATGACCACGGGCAGATTTTCAGACAAATTAACAATGGCCATTTTACTGGTTTTAATGTTGTTCGGGGCCAGCCTGTCGGCCCAACAAAACACCCTGGTCATTAACGTGGATCAGGGTAAGGTCCAGATCAACAAACATATTTACGGCCATTTTTCCGAACACCTGGGCCGTTGCATTTACGGAGGACTTTGGGTTGGTGAGGATTCCTCCATCCCCAATACCCGGGGACTGCGCAACGACGTGGTCGGGGCTCTCAAAAAAATGCAGATCCCCAACCTGCGCTGGCCGGGTGGCTGTTTCGCCGATGAATACCACTGGATGGACGGCATTGGTCCGCGCAGCGAGCGCCCCAAGATGATCAACACCCACTGGGGTGGGGTAACCGAGGACAACAGCTTCGGAACCCACGAGTTCATGGAATTGTGCGAGCAATTGGGCACGGAAGCTTACATCTGCGGCAACGTGGGCAGCGGCACGGTGGAAGAGATGTCCAAATGGGTGGAATACCTGAACTTCGACGGGGTTAGTCCCATGGCGGATCTGCGCCGGGCCAACGGCCGGGAAAAGTCCTGGGGCGTCAAATACTGGGCGGTTGGCAACGAAAACTGGGGCTGCGGCGGTTGGATGACCCCCGAATTTTACGCGGATCAATACCGCCGCTATGCCATCTATGCCCGCAATTACGGTGACAACCGCATGCTCAAAGTGGCCGGGGGCGCCAGCGAAGACGACTACAACTGGACCGAAGTGCTGATGCAGAAAATCGGCCCGCAGGGCATGTGGGGTCTTTCCCTCCACCATTACACCACCACCTGGAGGGGACCCAAGGGATCGGCCACCCAATTCGACGAAGAAGGATACTTTGTGACCCTGGATCGCTGCCTGAAGATCCCCGGGGTTATCGACAAACACATGACCATCATGGACAAATACGACCCGGAAAAACGGGTGGCCCTGGTGGTGGACGAATGGGGGACCTGGTTTGAAGTTGAGCCGGGCACCAACCCCGGATTTCTCTATCAGCAAAACACCATTCGCGACGCCCTGGTGGCGGGGATTCACCTCAACGAATTCAACAAAAGGGCGGACCGCATCCGCATGGCCAATCTGGCCCAGACCGTCAACGTGCTGCAGGCGGTGATCCTTACCGACGGGGAAAAGATGCTGCTGACCCCCACCTATCACGTGTTCGAGATGTACAAAGTGCATCAGGACGCTACCCTGCTGCCCGCCGAGCTGAGCTGCGCGGATTACAGCTTTGGGGAAGACAAGCTTCCGGCCATCAATGCCTCGGCTTCCCGGGATGCTTCGGGCAAGGTGCACATCACCCTGTGCAACCTGGATCCCAAAAACACCCTGAACCTGGATACCGAGCTGCGCGGCTTTTCCGCCAAAAAGGTTTCCGGCCGGGTGCTGACCGCTCCCAAAATCAATTCCTTCAACAGCTTCGACAAACCGGATCTGATTCAGCCGGTTGCTTTCAAGGATTTCCGGCTGAGCGGCGGCAAACTGTCCGCCAAACTGCCGCCCAAATCCGTGGTGGTACTCGAGGTCGAATAAACGCCCTCGCAACCCAACAAAGGGGAAAAAAATGCGACTCAGAAAACCTTCGGGATTTCCCTTCCAGCGGCCATTTTTTTGGTCTATGTTCCTGTTTTGCGGTATGTTGTTTGTTCAGATCGGACTGGCTCAGCAAGCCACCAAAATGGTGATTAACGCGGATTTGGGTAAGGACAAAATCAGCCGTCATATTTACGGGCATTTCGCCGAACACCTGGGCCGCTGTATTTACGAGGGTATCTGGGTGGGGGAAGATTCCCCCATCCCCAACACCCGGGGCATCCGCAACGATGTGGTGGCAGCCCTGAAGGCCCTCCAGATTCCCAACCTGCGCTGGCCGGGCGGCTGCTTTGCGGACACCTACCACTGGATGGACGGGATCGGACCGCGGGAAGAGCGCCCCACCATCATCAACGTGCACTGGGGCGGGGTTACCGAAAATAACCACTTCGGAACCCATGAGTTTCTGGACCTGTGCGAGCAACTGGGCACCGCCCCGCTGATCTGCGGAAACGTGGGCAGCGGCACGGTTCGGGAGCTGGCCGAATGGGTGGAATACGTCAACTTTCCCGGCAAAAGTCCCATGGCGGACCTGCGGCGGGCCAACGGCCGCGAAGAACCCTGGAACGTCAAATTCTGGGGAATCGGCAACGAAAACTGGGGCTGCGGCGGGCAGATGCGCCCGGAGAAATACGCCGACGATTACCGCCAGTTCGCCAGTTACGTTCGCAGCTACGGGGATCAGGAAATTTACAAGATCGCCAGCGGTCCCAACAGCATGGATTACGACTGGATGGAAGTGATGATGCGCGAGGCCAGCAGCGGCTGGCGCCGTCCCCGGATGGACGGAATCGACCTGCACTATTACACCCGGACCCGCAGCTTCAACATGCGCCGGATGGGCGATTTGCGCATTGTCGAAAGAAGCGGGGAAAATCTGAGCCGCTCCGCCACCGAATTCGGCGAGGAGGAATGGTTCGTAACCCTTCAGCAGGCAATGCGCATTGAGGAACTGATCGTCAACCATAGCGCCATTATGGACAAATACGATCCGGAAAAACGCATCGGATTGCTGGTGGGCGAATGGGGCACCTGGCACAGCGTGGAGCCGGGCACCAACCCCGGATTTCTTTACCAGCAGAACGCCCTGCGGGACGCCCTGGTGGCCGGGGTATCGCTGAACATCTTTAACAGTCACTGCGATCGGGTGCACATGGCCAACATCGCCCAGACCGTCAACGTGCTGCAGGCCATGGTGCTGACCGATGGGGAGAAAATGCTGCTGACCCCCACCTATCACGTGTTTGAGATGTTCAAGGTGCATCAGGATGCCACCCTGCTGCCGCTGGATCTGGATTGCCCGGACTACACCTACGGCGAGGAAAAGATTCCTTCGGTAAACGTTTCGGCTTCCAAGGATGCCGCGGGAAAGGTGCACATTACCCTGTGTAACCTGGACCCCAAAAAATCGGCCAAAGTAAGCTGCGACTTGCGGGGATTTTCCGGGAAAAGCGTTACCGGTCGGGTGCTGACCGCTTCCGACATGAACGCGCACAATACCTTTGACAAACCGGAGGTCGTTAAGCCGGCGGCATTTAAAGATGCCAAACTGAAGGGCGGGGAACTTTCCGCAACCCTCCCGGCCAAATCGGTGGTGTTGCTGACGCTCGAATAATGTTTTGCGGTCGGGTTGAACACCTCAGCCCGGCCTGCCTTTAACCACCAGGGTTCACGAAAATAATGGTGGAGGGAAATTGTGAACCTGGTTTCCTTTGAGACCTGGTGTTTAAAGCTATCCTGCTTGAATTCTCAACAATAAACCAAATTTTTGCCCATGGGTCCGGGACTTCGAAAATTTTTGCAATATCTGGCCACGATTGTCGTGGTGCCGCTGTTGCTGGTGCTCCTCCTGGAATTTTCCCTCGGCCTGCTGGGCTTTGGCTATCCCGCCGATTTTTTGATCCGGCAGGAGCTGCAGGGGAAACCCTTTTATAAGGACAATCCCCAATTCAGCCTGCGCTTTTTCGCTCCGGAGCTGGCCCGCCCTTCCGCCCATTTGCGGATTCCCGCCCACAAAGCGCCGGACACCTTCCGCATCTTTGTGCTGGGCGGCTCGGCGGCCATGGGCGATCCCGATTTTTCCTTTTCCTTCAGCCGGATTCTGGAGCAAATGCTGCAACAGCAGTACCCGGACCGGCGCTTCGAGGTTCACAACGCCGCCATCACCGCTATCAACAGCAACGTGGTGCTGCCCATCGCCCGGGATTGCGCGGCGCAGCAGCCGGACCTGATGATCGTGTACCTGGGCAATAACGAGGTAATCGGCCCCTATGGCCCGGGAACCGTTTTCGCCCCCTTTCAGTCCAGCCTTGCCTTTATCCGGGCCAACGTTTTTCTGAATACCACCGCCATCGGCCAGACCGTCAAAAGCCTGAGCAGGCGCTGGGGCGGCGGGGGAAATTCCCCGGCGGTCTGGCGCGGTGTAGACATGTTTCTGGAAAATCAGATTCGCCCGGATGACCCGCGGATGGCGGCGGTTTACCATCATTTTGAACAAAACCTGATCGATATTTGCCGGGCGGGAAGGGAGGCCGGCGCCGCGGTGATCCTGGCAACGGTAGCCACCAATCTGCGCGACTGCCCCCCATTCGCCTCGCCGCATCCGGACAACCTCGACGCCGGGGCATTGCAGGCGTGGGAATCCCACTACCGGCAAGGAAAAGAGCTGGCGATCGGAGGGGAATGGCCGGCTGCGTTGGCTGCTTTCGACCAGGCGGGACGGATCCGGGCCACGGTCGCCGATCTGGCCTACCTGATGGGGCAAGGTTACGCCGCCCTCGGGCAGGGGGAAGAAGCCCAGACCGGGTTTAAGCTGGCACGGGATCTGGACGCCCTGCGCTTTCGGGCCGACTCCCGCATTAACAGCATTATTCGCCGGATCGCCACAGAAGAAGAGGGCATTTCTCTGGCAGATGCGGAAGCCGTTTTAAGCGCCGAAAGCCCCGAT
This sequence comes from Calditrichota bacterium, assembly GCA_020434205.1. Lineage (GTDB taxonomy): Bacteria > Calditrichota > Calditrichia > RBG-13-44-9 > J075 > JAGRBF01. Next base: position 29,120 of record JAGRBF010000094.1, read on the forward strand.
GGAATTCCCGGCGAAGACCTCTTTCTGGACCACGTGCATTTCAATTTTCACGGCAATTACCGCCTGGCCAAGTCGGTGCTGGGACAGGTGGGGAATCTGCTGCCGGCGAGCGGAAAAACAGTGCTTTCCGAAGCCGAATGCGCCGCTCGCCTGGCCTTTACCGCAGTAGACGATTACCGCCTGCGCAAGGAAATCCTGGGACGAATGAAATCCCCTGCCTTTGCCAATCGCCTGTTCAACGACCGGGCCATCACAGATTGGGAAAAGCACCTCGACAGCCTCCAAGCCAACCTCGATTCCGTTCAATTCTCTGCCGCGGCAGCAACCTACCGGCAGGCGATTAAGGGGAATCCGCAGGACTGGATCCTGCACAACAACTACGGACTGTTGCTGCTGGAAACCGGTAAAAATCCCGCCGGGGCGTTGGCAGAATTCCGTCTGGTGCGGGGCCTTTTTCCCGAGGATCACCTGACCCGCAACAACCTGGGCCTGGCCTTTGCGGCATTGGGAAACGGGGACTCGGCCCGGGCATGTTATCGGGAGGCATTGCGCCTCAAACCGGGGTTCGATAAGGCTCATCTGAATTTGGGCGAACTTTATGAGCGGGAGGGCGATTTTCATCAGGCCATTTCCCAATTCCAGGCCTCCGGCATGCCAGCCCAACTCCTGGCAGGCAAACACCATCGGTTTGGGCTCAGGCTGCAACAAAACAGCCGAACGGAGGAAGCCCGCGAGCAATTCGAAGCGGCCCTGCGCCTGTGGCCGGAGTTTTCCCAGGCCCATCTGGATCTGGCCTCACTGTATTACCGGAACCGCAATTATCCGGCGGCCATCCTGCATTACGAGCGCGCCCTGGCCGGGACAGCAGCCATTCCCGAAGCGGAAAACAATCTGGGATTGGCCTATTGCCAGCTGGGAGATTTTGAAGCCTCCCTCCCCCACTTTCAGCGGGCCCTGGCCGTTCGCCCGGATTACCCCGATGCCCGCAGCAATCTGGCCGGGGCGCTCAGCCGCCTGGGCCGCAGTGCAGAGGCTATCGGGCACCTGCAAATAGCGCTCGAACGCCACCCGGAGGATTCCCGCCTGCACAATAATTTGGGCGGGGAACTGCTCAAAACCGGTCAGGTGAAGGAGGCAATTGGGCATTTCCGGGAAGCGCTGCGCCTGGACCCAACCTCGCAAAGCGCGCGGCGGAATCTGGAGGTCGCGCTGGGGCGGCTTGAGGGGGGAGAGTAAGGTTACTTAATGGGCCGTTGGGTCACGCTTCGCTAACCCAACCTACCCGGGACGAACGTTAATGGTTCCGTTGGGTTCCGTTGGGTTACGCTTCGCTAACCCAACCTACCAGGGTCCGACAAACAGCAGTTATTTTGCCGAAAAACAATATCATTATTACCAAAGCAGATTAATCACTCCGGAGGAAATGGAATGTTCAAAATAAAAGCAGGAATGGGGACCATCCTGACGGTCCTGATGCTGATACTGGTTGCGGCTTGTTCTCAGGATCCCAAAGAAGCCGTGGTGGGCAAATGGACGGAAGTGGGCGGCACTGAGCAACTGGTCTTAAAGGCCGACGGCAGCGTGACCCTCACCGACGACGGGGTTAATCTGGAAGGCACCTATACCGTCTTCAGCGCCGAGAAGATCGATATGCAGCTGAGCGGGTTGGGAGAATTGGCCGGCCCGTTGATTATGCGAGGCAAGCTGGAAGGGGACCAGCTGACCTTTGAGACCCCGGACGGCAACGCCCACAGCTATCAGAAGGCGAAATAGGGAGCGCGGGACGGCATGAACAAATTGTCTTTGCTTGCCATTCTTCTGACGCTGATCGCCTGCGGGAAATCCCCGGAGAAACCTGCCGACGGCTTTGGCGGGGAATTGAAGGATATTTCCGCCCAGGCGGGGATCTCCTTTCATCACGATGCCGGGGAGAACGGCAGCTATTTTATCCCGGAGCAAGTGGGATCCGGAGTGGCTCTTTTTGATGCCGACAACGACGGGGACATCGATATTTACCTGGTTAACGCCCGCAGCCACGACGGCAGCCAACCCCCGGGGCAATGGTCCCGCAATCAGTTCTTCCGCCAGGAGGGGGAAGGCCGATTCGTAAACGCCACCGCAGAAAGCGGCCTGGGAGACCAGGGATTCGGGATGGGCGCCGCGGCGGGGGATTACGACAACGACGGCGATCTGGATCTTTACCTTACCAACTACGACGAAGACCAGCTTTTTCAGAATCAGGGCGACGGCACCTTTCGCAACGTCACCACCGAAGCGGGCATCCGCAATCCCCGCTGGGGTTGTTCGGCGACCTTCATCGATTACGACCGGGACGGATTTCTGGATATCTTCGTCGCCAATTACCTGCAAATCGACTCCACCATCACCTGCACGGATCGCTCCGGTCGCCCGGAATACTGCGGACCCGATTTTCAGCCGGCCGCTCCGGACGTCCTGTTCCGCAACAACGGGGACGGGACCTTCAGCGACGTTTCTTTTGCCAGCCGCATCGGGCTGACGGAACGCCGGGGGCTGGGCGTGGTGGCGGCGGATTTCAATTTCGACGGTTACCCGGACCTCTATGTAGCCAACGACGGGGATGAAAACACCCTGTGGATTAACCGCAAGGACGGCAGCTTTGTGGATCAGGGCCTGCCGATGGGGGTGGCCGTTAACCGCCTGGGGGCCCGGGAAGCGGGGATGGGCATCGCCATCGGAGACGTCAGCGGACGCCTCACCCAGGACATTCTGGTGACCCATCTGGAGGGGGAAAGCAACACCCTCTACCTCAACCAGGGTTTGATGGGTTTCGAAGACGCTTCGCAGAAGGCCGATCTGGAAAGGATGGAACTGCTCTCCTACACCGGCTTCGGGGTGGGGCTGGCCGATCTCAATCTCGATGCCAATCTGGACCTGGTCATCGGCAACGGCCGGGTAAAACGCCTCCCCGGGGTTTATGAGACCGGTGAAAAATTCTGGTCCGGTTACGCCGAGCCCAACCTGGTTTTTGAGGGCCTGGGCGGAGGGCGCTTTCGCAACGTCAGCGCGGCTTTCCCGGAATATTCGGCTCCGGTGGAAACCAGTCGCGGTCTGGCCTTCGCCGATATCGACAACGACGGGGACATCGATTTTTTGGTGAGTAACTGCGGCGGTCCGGCCCGCCTGTACCGCAACGATCTCCAGCGCAAGGGCAACTGGGTGATGCTGACCCTTTACGATCCGGCTCTGAAGCGGGTGGTCAACAACTCCCGGGTACTGCTGAGCGCCGGGGGTAAAAAGATGTCCGCGGAGGTAATCCCCGGGTACAGCTATCTGAGCAGCAACGATCACCGCGTTCATTTCGGCCTGGGGGAGATCCAAAGCATCGACAAGATCACCGTTACCTGGCTGGGCGGGGCGGTCGAGGACTTTACCGAGCTGGCGGTAAACCGGCACCTCACCCTGGAAAAAGGAAAGGGGAAAGCGGTTGAAACCCCCTGAGCGACGATTCCCAGGGCGCCTGTGCCTGAGATTGGGGTTGGTGATTCCGGTCCTTTTTTTCGCCTGTGGCAAGGACTTTAACCCAGCTATGCCCGCGGTTAACCTCAGCGATATGGAACCGCAGATTGTCACCAAAATCAACACCCTGCAGGACAGCCTGAAAATCCACCCGGGCAATGCCGCCATGTGGGGCAAACTGGGCATGACCCTCTACGTCCACGAACTGATGGACGGAGCGGCGGTGTGTTTCGAAAACGCCAGCGAGCTGGATCCGAAGGATTTTCGCTGGGCCTATTTCTGCGGCATCGCTCGCCACAATCTGGGGGATGCCGCCTCCCAGCGCTGGTATGAGCGGGCGGTGAGCATCAATCCGGATGAGCCGCAGTTGCGGGTGCGGCTGGGCAACGCCCGTCTGACCGAGGGCGACGAAGCGGGTGCCGCGAAAGCCTTCGGGCAAGCGCTGGGTTTGGACAACCGGCGGGCAGACGCGCTGCTGGGTTTGGCCCAGATCGACTATCTCCATCAGGATTACGAGCAGGCGGCAGAGCGCCTGCAAAAGGCTTTGGCCGTGCAGCCCGATCTCCGGGAAGCCCTGGCCCTGCTGATCTCCTGCTACCGCATGCAGTGGAATCAGAAAGCGGTAATGGAGACTTCCCGGCGCCTGCAATTGCTGGGAGAAGCGCCGCCACCGGCCGACCCCATCCTCAATCAGATGACCGGCGAGGGGGTCAGTTACCATTGGGTTATGGAAACCGGCGGGCAGTTGCTGGACGCGGGACGCACCCGCGAGGCGGCCGGACAGTTCCGGCGGGCTCTGGCGATCCGCCGGGAGGGACCGGCATACTCTCAGCTGGCTATCGCCCAATTGAGGCTGGGGCAGCCGGACAGCGCCGTGGCCAACTTTCGCCGGGCCTATCGCCTCAATCCGGGATCGGCCCTCAACGGCTTTAACCTGGGGATGGCCCTCAGCGACCACGGTGATGCGGGAGAAGGGCTTTCCCTGCTGGAACAAGCCTACCGCAAATCCCCGGAAACCCCGCGTTACGCCCTGATTTTATTTGATCAATACCGCAAAGCAGGGCGCTGGCAGGCGGCGCGCGATCTGGCCGAAAAAGTCTACCGGGCCTATCCGCAGAACACCGAAATGGGCCTGCGCCTGTCCATGTTGCTGGCCACCTGCAAGGAGGCCCGTTGGCGCGATGGCGAAAAAGCGCGCGCCATTGCCGGGGAGATCCTCGCCCGGCAAAACACGCCGGACCCGGTAGCCCTGGACTGCCTGGGCGCCGCTTTGGCGGAATGCGGGCGTTTCGAAGAAGCCCTTGGGGCCGTTGGTGAGGCAATCAACCGCTCTGTGGCGGGAGGACAAAACGACCTGGCAAATCAACTGCGCCTGCGGGAAGCATCTTATCAAAACAAACGTCCCTGGCGGGAGTAGGTCACGGTTTCCCTGCCAGGGCGCCTTTTACGCGCCCGGAGGCGCTTCAACGAAACGGAGAAACAGCAAAGAAAGTGTGGGGCGAAGTGTGGGGGTAAAAGACCCTACTACCCCGATACCCTCACACCCCGACACGCGCCGGAGGTACCAGGCCGCAGGCGCAATACCCTGTAACCATGTCTTTTTCAAAACCAGAAAGGTGGGCTCTCTTATGAACGCCAGAAAATCCGGTGGCAGCATTGCCATCCTCCTGTTTTTATTGATTCCCGTTTTACTGCTGGGCAAGGACCCGCGCATAACCGTCAATGTGGCCAAAACTACCGCGGAGATCAGCCCCGAGATGTACGGGATCTTTTTTGAAGATATCAACTTCGGCGCGGATGGCGGCCTTTATGCGGAGCTGGTCAAAAACCGTTCCTTCGAATTCGACCGTCCCCTGCGCGGCTGGCAGGTGCTCAAAAAAGACGGCGCCGTCGGGCGGGTGCTGGTTCTGCGAGACGATGCCAATCGCCCCCGTAATCCGCGGGTGGCCCACCTCAAAATCGAAAACGGCGGGGCCGGGTTCGGTCTGGTAAACGAAGGTTTCCGGGGAATCGGGGTCAAGGAAGGCGCCAAATACGATTTTTCCATCGAAGCTAAAAAAGTGGACGGGGGCATCACCGGGATCACCCTCAAACTGGTCAATGACGCGGGACAGACCCTGGCGGAAGGACGAGTGGGTGGATTCGAAGACGGCTGGAAAACCTATACCTGCGAGCTGACCGCCACCGCCAGTGAGGCCAAAGCCAGGCTGGAGCTGTGGTTCGAAGGAGCCGGAGAGCTTCAGATCGACATGGTCTCTCTTTTCCCCCGGGATACCTGGAAGGGCCGTAAAAACGGGCTGCGAAAAGATATCGTTCAGCTCCTGGCCGATATGAAACCGGGATTTCTGCGCTTCCCGGGCGGTTGTATCGTGGAGGGTTTTGATCTGTCCCAACGGTACCAGTGGAAAAACACCATCGGGCCGGTTAATGAGCGGGTGCAGAACATCAACCGCTGGAATTTTGAATTCCGCCATCGCTACACCCCGGATTATTACCAGAGCTACGGCCTGGGGTATTACGAATTTTTCCTGCTCTCCGAGGATCTGGGCGCCGAGCCGATGCCTATCCTGACCTGCGGAATGGCCTGCCAGTTCAACACCGGCGAGCTGGTGCCCATGGATCAGCTGGAAGAATATGTTCAGGACGCCCTGGATCTGATCGAATTCGCCAACGGCCCCGCGGACAGCAAGTGGGGCAAGGTCCGCGCCGAAATGGGCCATCCGGAACCCTTCAACATGAAAATGATCGGGATCGGCAACGAGCAGTGGGGTCCCCAGTATATCGAACGCTATAAGGTTTTCGCCAAGGCCCTCAAGGATAAATATCCCGATATCCAGCTGATTGCCGCCACCGGCTCCGACGCCTCCATCTTCCCCAACGGGGCGGAAGAAATCGCCTATCTCTGGGAGCAATGGCGCCAGCTTAACCCCGAATTTGTGGACGAGCACTTCTACCGCCAGCCGGACTGGTTCATCGAAAATACCGGGTGGTACGACCAATATCCCCGCAAGGGACCGGAGCTGTTCGTCGGGGAATACGCCTCCCAAAGCGTGGGCGTTGCCAGTCCGGACAACCGCAATATCTGGAAATGCGCCCTCTACGAAGCGGCTTTTATGACCGGGATGGAGCGCAATGCAGATCTGGTACGCATGACCTGCTACGCCCCCCTGCTGGCCCATGAAGATGCCTGGCAATGGCGTCCGGATATGATCTGGTTCGATAATCTGAAAGCTTACGGCTCCGCCAATTACCAGGTGCAGCGGCTGTTCAGCCTCAACCCCGGCACCCATTTGCTAACCGCCAAAGTGAGCGATGCCCCGGCTCTGGACGACAAAAAAGCAGGGCTGCACGCCAGCGCCACCCTGGACAAAAACGCCGGGGAAGTAATCGTTAAGGTGGTCAACGCCACCGCCACCCCCCTGAGCACGGAGATCGATCTGAAAGGGGCCGGCAAAGTCGGCAAAAACGCCCGGATGATTCTGCTGACCTCGCCCTCACTCGACGATGAGAACACCATCGACCATCCGGAGAAGATCGTTCCGACCACCTCGTCGGTCAGCATTTCCGGCAGCAAATTCCAACAGCAATTTGCCCCCTACTCGCTGACCATCCTGCGCATTCCTGTCTCGACCAAATAAAAACCTGATGATTCTGACCCCGCAGGTGCAAGGCATGCCTTGCACCTGCGGTTCGTTATCAAGACCCTTAACCGGAGCGAAAAAATGAAAAAATCCATCCTTTTCACGGTGCTGCTGGGGTTCTTTTTTTCCTGCTCCTCGCAGGACGGGGGCGACAGCATCACCCAACCGAACCTTATCCCGGTGGCGGGAGACCTCGGCGTGCACGATCCGGTGATGATCAAAGAAGACAACACCTACTACGTTTTCTCCACCGGCGGGGATATCGAAAGACCCGGCGGATTTATCCCCTTCCGGATCTCCAGCGACCTGCGCCAGTGGCGCGATATCGGAACCGTTTTCGAACAAATGCCGCAGTGGGCCCTGGATTCCATCCCCGGCACCCGCGGGATCTGGGCCCCCGATATTTCCTTTTTTAACGGGCGCTATCATCTCTATTATTCGATTTCCACCTTCGGCCAGAATAATTCCGCCATTGGCCTGGCCACCAACACCACCCTCAATCCTGCTTTCGCGGGATATGCCTGGGAAGATCAGGGCATGGTGATCCGCTCCACCAGCGGGGTTACCGATTGGAACGCCATCGACCCCAATATCGCCATCGAAGGGGACGGCAAAATCTGGATGAGTTGGGGAAGCTTCTGGAGCGGGATCAAAATGCGGCGCATTGATCCGCAGACGGGGATGTTATCCGCAGAGGATACCACCCTCTATTCCCTCGCCGAACGGCCGCGGACCGGCAAACACCAGACCCCACCGGTGGTCGGGGCGATTGAGGCACCCTTTCTGTTTCGCCACGGCGATTACTGGTATCTGTTTGTTTCCTTCGATTTTTGCTGCCGGGGGGCCGAAAGCACCTACAAAATTATGGTGGGGCGTTCCCGGGACATCACCGGTCCTTATGTGGACAAATCCGGAGCGCTGATGCTGGACGGTGGGGGGTCCCTGGTATTGCAGGCCGCTGAGGGTGCCCGCTGGGTAGGTCCGGGGCATTGTGCGGTGGTGCGGGAGGGGGATACCGATTACCTGGTATTCCACGCTTATGACGGGCAGAGCGAACGTTTTCGCTCCGAGCTGCGTATTTCCACCCTGCTTTGGGAAGACGGTTGGCCCCGGGCCGCCAGTTTGCCGTGATTTTTGACAGATGGACAGAAGGACCCAAAGGCGATCCTAAGATCCTAAGATCCTAAGATCCTAAGATCCTAAGATCCTAAGATCCTAGGATCTTCCTTCAGTACTCCGGTCCTATTCTGCGGTTTCAATTATTCAACGATTTCCCAGGCAAAACAGGCTCCCCCCTTGCGATCGGATTGCGCTCCCGGGG
>JAGRBF010000675.1:0-1144 GCA_020434205.1 Calditrichota bacterium
GATCTGACCCTGCACCGGAAAATCTGCTCCTCGTGCGCTTATCCACGAACCTATATGGATATTTGGTTTACGCCCGCTTCCCAAAGCAGGTGTGGGCGCGGATATTCTGTGTCTGGCAAAAACGAAACCCATTAATTCTTCGCGCCTTCGCGGTTAAATAGCAAAAATGGGGTTGGCTGGGTAACATGGGTTGGTAATCAGAAAATTCAGATGATGGTCAACACCCCCTGGAAGAGGCGTAGCCGAACTTTTCGCGGAATGTGAAAACCGCCTAACGATTTTCATTAAATAAACCGAAAATCTATGTAGCAAAATTCTGCCGGTTATACACGGAGGTCATAGCCAGATGAGCCAGGTGGTCATCGTCGAAAAGGATTCCATTTCCGCCAACATCCTGACAACCCTTGTGGATGCGCTGGGGCTGGAGCATCAACTGCACCTCAGTTGGAATCCTTCCATTCTGAAAACGAAGCATGAAAAGGTCGATATCCTTTTTATGAACATCGAGTTGCCGCGCATCAACTTTGATGAGCTGATCCGCTATTTCGGCGGAAATCCCACCACCAACACGCCGGCGCAGATCCCCATCATCTATCTCTACCACCATCGCAAGTCGGCTTTTCTGGAGACGGCGGAAACGTATCCCCACGCCGGCAAACTCTACCGTCCCTTCACCATCGAAAAGGCCTTTGATGTTCTGAGCGAACATATTGCCCTGGACCGGATTCCCAGCAAGGAAGAGCGTCTGCGCAAACGCCTGGAAGAATTCGAAGAGTTTGGCAAAACCACCTGGGACTGGCTGGAGAGCCTCAAACAAATGACAGAAGAATAGCGGTATGAAAAAACGAGTGGACCTTCCCAACGGGCTATTGGAACTGACCGTGCTTTTTAAGGGCCGGCTGATTCTCGGGGTATTGCGCAGGGGGCATGCAACCCAGAAAGACCTGCGTACCGCCCTGGCCGAATCCGGTTTTACCCACGGCCATGTGGAAAAAAGCCTGGAGTCTGTGGAAAGGGGATTTCGCGAACAATTGCCTCTGGCGGTGGCGGTGGAAAAAGCCGAAGCGCCCCAGGTGTGGCGCCACTACGAGAAGGGGATGAATATCGGCTGGGCGGTAGATCGGATTCGCCAGCATCGCTATGG
>JAGRBF010000675.1:1240-3555 GCA_020434205.1 Calditrichota bacterium
CAGCCGATTCGCCGCCTGGAGGTGAACCATCTGAACCGCATCATGGGTAAAAATACCCGGCGCGGGGACTCTCCCAATTCCATTATCGCCGGGGCGGATGGCTGTGTAACCAGCTCCAAATACGGCATCGTATCGGTTTATCCCATCAAATACTACCGCAACGTCAACCGCGCCAACCGCGATATGGGCAGCCATGCCGCGGTGTGGGTGGAGCAGGACGTGCAACCGTACTCCCATATCAACACCCCTTCCAACACCATTGTGGAGGGCCTGGTAAAATCGGCCACCCTGCGCATCGAAGGTAACCTGCACTGCCTCTCCGGGATCGAAAACCCGCTCAAATTGAGCACCAACCAGATTCAGGTGGGGCGTCACGTTTATACCCGCAAGATCCAGGACTCCCATGTTCAGGCCGGGGGAGACGTGGTGGTGGACAGCGAGGTGGTTTCCTCGAAAATACGCTTCCGCCGTCAGATGGTGGTTCCCCAGATCGGCCATTCCTCCATCGTGGTGGGAAACCGGCTGGTGGTGGGGGATCTGATGGGCAGAACCACCATTTCCCTGGGAGAGCCGGATTTCGGGCAGAGCGATCTTTTGCAGCGCTACAGCTACTTCCGCCAGCGCAGCAAAAAAATTCAGCTGGTGGAAGCGGAATTGCTGACCACCCGCTCCGTGGTGGAAAGCGGGCTGGAGCGCATTGCCATCCAACTGCGCAAATTGCGCGGAACCGCCGAATACGACCAAAAGGCCGGGCTGATGATGCGCCGGTTTATCATGAGCGTCGAAGAGAGTTTGCGCACCTACCTGCGCGGCCTGGAAAACTACAAATCGATTATTTCCCGCCACGAACAGGAACGGGTGGAACTTTCTTTTCTGGAAGGGCAGCTTCGCCCGGAACGGGTCAGCGAGGTGATCGTCCTGGGTCAGGTGGAAGCCGGGGTCACCTTTGTAAGCCCCAACGAGGTTTTTGCGGTGCGCGAGCAGATGAAAAACGTCATTGTTCGCCTGGACAACCTCAAAGGCACCCTGGAAATCGTCCCGGGCAAAACCGAAGTCGGCTCGATGGCCATTTGAGAATCGCAAGGAATCTCCGGAAAAGATTTCCCGGATTAAGGTTGGGCACGAGAAAGCCGATATTTGATAAGAAAGAGTGGGGATCCGGTGCTTTCGGCGCCGCGACCGAATTTCGACAACATTGACCAATGGATTGAGAGACCCTGAAAATGGAATTTGATCTTTCGCATGAGGACAAGGAAATTTTATTTGAGTTTATTACCGAGAGCAACGAATCGCTGGGCGGTAGTGAACTCATCTTGCTGGCTTTGGAAGATGAGATCGCCAATTCCGCGCAGGTTGATCCGGCCAATATCGATAAAATTTTCCGGACTTTTCACTCCATTAAGGGCAGCGCCGGTTTTATCGGCTTGAAGGAACTGAGCCGTCTGACCCACCATGCCGAAACCCTCCTGGACAATATTCGCAAGGGCAAGCTGGCTCTGGCCAAACCGCATATCGATATATTCCTGGAAGTTTGCGATGTGCTGCAAATGATGATGGAGCACCTGCAAAACAACCTCACCGAAGCCGGAATGGATCTCGATCTGGATGAGTTGATTGAGCGGATGGAGGCGTTGACCAACGGAGATTTGCCCGCCGAAGAAGCCGGGGAAGAACCGGAAGCCCCCCCGGCAAAATCCGCACCTGCTCCCCAACCGGCACCGGCACCGGTTTCCGCCGCATCGGCCGCATCCCCCGGGGACGAGCTGATCAACCAGGAAATGGTTAACCAGTACATCACCGAAGCCACCGAAATGCTGGACTCGCTGGAGCAGGATCTGCTGGCCCTGGAAAAAGACCCCGGATCCCAGGAATTAATCGAAAATGCCTTTCGCCTGCTGCACAGCCTGAAGGGCAACAGCGGCTTCTTTAATTATCAGGATATACAGGCCATTTGCCACACCGCGGAATCCTTTCTGGACAACGTCCGCAACGGGCAGGTGGTGGCCAATTCCAAACAAATTTCCCTGATCCTGCAGGTGCTGGATTTTATCCGGCAGGCGGTGGAGTCGCTGGCCAAGGGCAAAGCCCCGCTAATTCCCGGCAAAGCCGGATTGATAGACCTGATGAAGGATATGTTCGGGATTGAAGAGCCCGAGGAAGAAGAGGACGAAGAGCCCGAACCGGCGGCCAAACCCGCTCCCCCAAAAGCGGCAGCCAAACCGGAGCCCGAGCCGGAGCCCGAGCTCACCTTTGCCGAACCGGAACCCGAAATTGAAGAAGAAATACCCCAACCGGTCATGGAAAAGCCCGCTCCC
>JAGRBF010000095.1:0-886 GCA_020434205.1 Calditrichota bacterium
TCGCCCCTTCGCCCTCTCGCCCTCTCGCCCTCTCGCAAACCTATCCGGTACTTTGCATCGCGGCAGACACCCCGTTGATGCTCAGAAACAGGGCCCGCCCCAGTTCCTCGCGGTTGTCCGGACCGGATTTCCAGCGGCGCAGCAATTCCACCTGAAGCAGGTTGAGCACGTCGGTGTAGGGATTGCGCAGGGCGATGGACTTTTTGAGAACCGGGGCATTGTCCAGAATATCCTGCTGCCCGGTTATCCGGCAAATGGCGGCAATGGATTTATCAAAATCGGCCTTAACAATGTCGTGAAAATCCCCGGGCTTGAGTTCGTCGTAATAGCGGGCGATCACCAGGTGAATGCGGCGGATCTCCAACTGGGCATTGTCGATCACCGTTCGCAGCCAGGACCATTCCCGATACAGGCTTTGCAGGATATTCAGATGGTCCGGGTCCGCGGCCAGAATTTCCGAAAGGGCCGCGCCGATGCCATACCAACCCGGCAGGTTATAGCGGGTCTGGGTCCAGGCAAATACCCAGGGGATGGCCCGCAGTCCCTCAAAATCCACCTTGTCGGCGGACTTCCGCGAAACCGGTCGCGAGGCGATCGGCAGATGGCTGATGTGCTCGATCGGGGTAATCCCGATATACCAGCCCCAGAAATCCGGATGATGGATCAGCTTTTGGTAGGCGCTCATGGCCGCCTGGGCAATGTCCTCCATCAGCCCGAAAACCTTCGGGGCGTCTTCGGCGATCAGGCTGGCGGCCGGCTTGCTGCTCACCAGATCCGCCACCAGCATGGCATTGATGATCTGCTCCAGATGGCGATGGGCAATGGCGCCCGAGGCATAACGGAAGGTGATGATCTCGCCCTGCTCGGTAAAGCGGATGGTCCCGGT
>JAGRBF010000095.1:1005-5867 GCA_020434205.1 Calditrichota bacterium
AATGTCCCGCATGCCCTTGTACAGGGCCCAGTTGGCCATCCAGTAGCCCCCGTCCTTGTTGGAATCGGAATACCCCAACATGATTTCCTGAAACCCGCCGCGGGTTTCCAGGTGCCGCCGGTAGAGGGGATGGGAAAAGGTGGTCTCCAGCAGGTCGCTGGCCCCTTTCAGGTCGTCGATGGTCTCCAGCAGGGGAACGATGTCGAACGGACAGGTAACCTGCTCTCCCTCGATGCGCCACAACCCCACTTCCTTGGCCAGCAGCATCACCTCCAGCAGGTCGCTGGTGTCGTGGGTCATGCTGATAATGTAGCAGCCGAAGGCATTGGCATCCCGCGCCAGCACCTCCCGGATCAGCCCCAGGGTCTCCAGGGTGCTGCGCGTTTTGTCGCTCAGGCTCACGTGCAGCGGGCGCAATGGGCGCGGATTGCGCAGTTCGCGCTCCAGAATAACCAGGCGATCCGCCTCGGGGAGGGCGTGGTAGTCCGGGTGAACCCCGGCCAGGGCCAGCAATTCGGCGACGGTGCTTTCATGGACGTTGCTGTGCTGGCGAATATCCAGGGCGGCGGTGTGGAAGCCGAAGGTCTCCGCGCGAATGATCAGGTCCTGCAGCTTGCGGTTTTCCCCCAGCCCGGAAAGGCTGCTGCGCAGCAGTTTGAGGTCGGCCAGGAAATCTTCGCTGCGATAGGCCGGAAGGGCCAGATTTTTATCGGGATTGGGCTCATCAAGATCGTGGGCCAGCATAATCTCCAGCTTGCGCAGCATATAGGAAACCTTGAGGCGGTACGGCTCGTGCTGGAATCCGCGAACCGTTTCTTCGGAAAGTTCGGTGTCCCGGGCGTCCCGGGCGATGGACGCGCTGAGCGCCTCCGGGGGATCGGTCAGGCGGCTGGAGGGGCTCAGCTCCCGCCGCAGCTCGCGCAGGTCCATCAAATACAGGCGGAAGGTGTTGCGGCGATAAACCTTGAAGCTCTGCCCGGTAACGGCCGGGGTCACAAAAGGATTGCCGTCCTGATCGCTGCCGATCCAGGAGCGGTAGCGCAGCACGGTGGGCAAATCCTCCGGGCATTCCCCGTAATAGTCCTGCAGGGCCTGGCGAATATCGCGGTAGATTCGCGGGACCGTTTCCCAGATCGAGGTGCTGCAAAAGTAAAGTCCGTGCGCCACCTCATCGGTGACCGTCAGGCGCTCCGAGCGCACCTCGTCGGTGACCAGCAGCAGGGAAATCAGCTGGTAAATTTCCTCGATGAGGGTTTCCCGCTCCCGCTCGGTGAGGTCGGGCCGCTGGAATTGCTCCATGCAGCGGCTGATGTCGTTTTGTTTGAAGAGAATGGCCCGCCGCCGCGCCTCGGTGGGATGGGCGGTGAGGGTGGGCTGAACGTCCATTTTCGCCAGGGTTTCCAGAACCTGCTCAAGCGAATACCCCTGGGTTTTCATGCGGGAAATTCCCTCGGCGATGGACTCCGAGCGCGGGTTCTCCACGGTGCCGGCGGCTTCCCGGCGCCGGTTGATGCTGGTGATCTCCAACTGCTCGGCTTTGTTGATAAGGTGGAAAAAGGCGGTAAAAATGCGCAGCAGCCACAGAATCTCTTCATTGGACAACTCTCGAATGAGATTCATGGCGGATTGATGCCCCCCGCTTTTTTCGCTCTGATAAACCGCCTTGCACAGGGTGCGCAATTGCTCCACCCGCTGAAAAGCGTCCTCGCCCAGGTGCTCGCGCACCGAATGTCCCAGCAAACTTCCTAACAGATTGACGTTGCGGCTGAGGGTTTCGGTTATCCCGGTGCCCTCTGCTTCAATGTTCAGGCCATGCCATTTTTTCATGGGAATAATGTCGCTTTCTTTTTTGGGCGTGTTGACAATCATCTAAATTGTCGAACTTTGGGCCTTTTTGGGCCTATAATCGTTGCTTTTTTCGACCGATACGCTGCATCGCCTCTCAAAAAGCGCTTTTAGAGCCCCAAAATTCCCTCAATTTTCTAATTATCAACACGCCCTTGATCTTCGGATCCCTGCCGATATCCGGCACTCCAGATATCCACCATCGTACCCTCGTATTTTCGTACCCTCGTTGTTCTATGCTCCCAATTGATCGTCGTCGCCTTCCTCCAGGGCGCGGATGTGGCGGCTTCCGTTAAGGCTGAGAATTCGCCAGTGGCCGTCCCGGTATTGCACGCGATTGATGGCGGTGCGGATCCCGCCGTATTCCGCCTCTGCCCCGCCGATTCCCTCCAGAAACCAGCGCACCGCCGCCCCGTGAGAGACCACCAGCACCCGGGCTCCCGGATTGTCCCGGGCAATATCGTCCATCGCCTCGGCAAAACGCTCCCGCACCTCTTCGGGCGTTTCCGTTTCCCGAAAAAACGGCAGAACCGGATGGTGTTCCGTTCCCCATTCCGGCACCCAGCGGCATTCCCGCAGGCGCGGGTCGGTTTTTATCGGCAACCCGTGGTCTGCCGCCACCGGAGTGGCGGTTTCCAGGGCCCGTCGCAAATCGCTGCTGTAAATGACGTCGATGGGCTCGTCGTGCAGGGCGCCGGCCAGAGCCTGGGCCATGGCAACACCCCGGGCGTTGATGGGGGTGTCCAGGTGCCCCTGCTTCAGGCGTTTTTCGTTCCAGTCCGTTACCGCATGGATGGTCAGAATAATGTCGGTTGTAAGGCTCATTTCCGCTTTGGTGTCCTCGTTTCCGGATGTTATGCTACAGAGCTATAGGGTTATTCGGCTTCGCCGAATGGTTAGCTGGCCACATAACCACCTGGCCACCCCCACACGGCGCCGAGGGTGCGTCGCCTTTTCGTAGTCTCCTACCCTCATACTCTCGTTCGCGAGGCATGTCTCGCGGCTACTCCATCATAGAAAACCCGTCCCAATATTTCAAGCAAAACCCCGTCAATTTTTGTTGAATGTGACGGCGGATAACTGGGGAAGGTGGCCCGACCATTAAAATAATACAGCGAGATCCGAGTCCAAAGCCACCCAAACCCCGCTTTAAAAATGAATATTTTATTTGCCGATGACGATCCGGTTATGCAGCGCATCCTGGCTGAGCAGCTGAAGGATGCCGGTCATCAGGTGGCTGTGGTCGGGGATGGCTACGAAGCCCTGGAGCGCTTTCAGTCGGAACCCTTTCAACTGGTGATTACCGACTGGCAGATGCCGGCGATGGACGGATTGGAACTGGTGCGGCAGATCCGCAAGGTGCCGGGCAGAGACCGCACCTACGTGATCCTCATTACCGGGAAAGAGCTGGACGGCCTGCGCGCGGACATCTTCTCCGGGGTCGACGACCTGATCACCAAACCCTTCGACTGGCGGGATTTCGAACGCCGTCTTCAACGGGTGGAAGAACAGATCATCCGCATTCAGCAGGAGCCCGAGGCCGCCGCTGAACCCTCGGTTCAGCCGGACTTTTCCCACCTCAACCGCCTCTCCGGGGAGTTGCGCCAGGCCATGCGCCCCGCCCGCAGCTTCCGCGGTGAGGGCATCGAGTGCAACTGGCAAATTGGGCCCCATTGCCCGGAATACGGGCAGACCCAGAATTTTTTTGAGCTGAGCGATTTTCTGGGATTTTACATGGCCGATATTGCCGGAGAACCCATTACCGTGGACATGACCGGGGCCCTGCTGCATCAGTTGCTGGGTGCGGCCGCTCTGGCCGAACGTTATCCGGAAGGCAAGCTGATCCCGGTATCGGTAAAGCAGGATCTGTTGTTGCGCCAATCCGCCCTGCGCCTTTCCGGAGGAGCAGGGGGAATGGACATTCTGCCTCGCCTGCGCGGATTAACACTGGGGCTTATGCACCGGGAATCCCGGGAAATGCAATACATGATCGCCGGGCGCAACAGCATGTCCTACCTCTCCGGCAGCGGACGCTTCAGCATTGCCCCCTCCCCGGGAGCGGAAAGCTGCAGCCCGGAACAGTTGGAATCGGTTTACCACATTCCCTTTCAATCCGGGGACCGCGCCTTTTTCTTTACCGAAGGCCTCACCAAAGCGGCCGGCAAATCTCGAATTGCCTCCGGGCAGGAGCGCATTTTCCAGACCCTCCAGGAGCTCCCGGAGCTTCCCCTTACCGAAAGCGCCCGCGAGCTTCTGGCCCGTTTCGCCGCCCTCCCCGAATCCGACGATCCCGGCGCCGCCGGGGTCAGCCTGCTCAGCATCGGGATTGAATAAAATAAGCTGACCCACCAATTACGGGGCATGATGTCCGGCATGCCTGACATCTACTATCCCCGATACGCCCCATCGCCCCATCGCCCTTTCCCCTACCGGTTCAGGGACTTCATGCTGTTGGCATCATAACGGGTACCGGCCACCTGATCCGCCAGTTGATTCAGTTGCTGAACCTCGTTGGAGGTCAGGGTGATCTCCGCGGCGGCGATATTCTCCAGCAGGTATTTGGTTCTTTTGGTGCCGGGAATGGGGATAAACTCCTCTCCCTTGGCCAGAACCCAGGCCAGGGCGATCTGGGAGGGTTTGGCGCCTTTGGCGGATGCCAGCGCTTCAACCGCTTCCACGATGGCCATATTCTTCTGGAAATTTTCCCCCTGGAAGCGCGGGTTGTTACGACGATAATCGTTGGCGGGAAGATCCTCGAACTTGCGGAAACGCCCGGTCAGAAATCCCCGACCCAGGGGGCTGTAGGCTACCAGAGAAATACCCAATTCCCGGCAAACCGGCAGGGAGGTTTCCTCGATATCGGTGCTCCACAGGGAATATTCGGATTGCACCGCGGTAATGGGGTGCACGGCATGGGCCCGGCGAATGGTTTCTCCCGCGGCTTCGGAAAGTCCCAGATAGCGCACCTTGCCCTCCTTCACCAAATCCGCCATGGCGCCGACGGTATCTTCGATCGG
>JAGRBF010000096.1 GCA_020434205.1 Calditrichota bacterium
ACTAAAGATTCGAGCGAGGCGGGAATTACATCATGCCGCCCATGCCGCCCATGCCACCCATGCCTGCAGCGGCAGCAGCGGCGCCGTCTTCTTTCTCGGGGATGTCCGAAACCACGGCTTCGGTCATCAGGAGAAGTCCGGCTACCGAGCTGGCGTTTTCGATCGCAGCGCGGGTAACTTTGGTGGGGTCGATGATACCGGCCACCAGCATGTCTTTTTCGTATTCTTCGGAACCGGCGTTAAAACCGTAGTTGGTTTTGCCGTTTTTAACTTCCTGAACGATCACCGCGCCTTCCAGGCCAGCGTTTTGAACGATCTGGCGGATGGGGGCTTCGATGGCGCGCAGCAGGATGTTAACCCCGATTTGCTGATCGCCTTCCAACTCCATTTTCTGGAGAGCGGGGATGGCGCGCAGCAGGGCAACCCCACCACCGGGAACGATACCTTCTTCCACAGCGGCGCGGGTGGCGTGCAGGGCATCTTCCACGCGGGCTTTTTTCTCTTTCATTTCCACTTCGGTGGCAGCACCGATTTTCAGAACCGCAACACCGCCGGACAGTTTGGCAAGGCGTTCCTGCAGTTTTTCACGATCGTAATCCGAGGAGGTATTTTCGATCTGGCGTTTGATCTGACCAATGCGGCCTTTGATGTCCTCGCTGTTGCCGGCGCCTTCCACGATGGTGGTGTTATCTTTGTCGATAACCACGCGCTTGGCGGAACCGAGGTCCTGCAGAGTGGTGTTTTCCAGCTTGAAGCCGGTTTCTTCGCTGATAACCCGACCACCGGTGAGGATGGCGATGTCTTCCAGCATGGCTTTGCGGCGATCGCCGAAGCCGGGGGCTTTAACGGCAGAAACCTTGAGGGTGCCGCGCAGTTTGTTGACCACCAGGGTCGCCAGCGCTTCGCCTTCGATATCTTCGGCGATAATGCACAGGGGACGGCCGGTTTGAGCCACTTTTTCCAGGGCCGGCAGCAGGTCCTTCATGCTGGCGATTTTTTTATCGTGGATCAGGATCAGGGCATCTTCCATAACCGCTTCCATGTTTTCCGGATCGGTTACGAAATAAGGGGAGAGGTAACCGCGGTCGAACTGCATCCCCTCTACAACTTCCAGGGTGGTGTCCGTGGAGCGGGCTTCTTCTACGGTGATAACCCCGTCCTTGCCGACCTTTTCCATGGCGCTGGCAATCAGCTCACCGATGGTTTTGTCGTTGTTGGCGGAGATGGTGCCGACTTTGGCGATTTCGTCGCTGTCTTTGATGGGACGGCTGATTTTGGCCAGTTCTCCGACGATCACTTTTACGCCCTGCTCAATACCGCGCTTCAGGTCGGTGGCATTGGCGCCGGCGGTTACGTTTTTGAGACCTTCGGTGTAGATAGCCTGGGCCAGAACGGTGGCGGTGGTGGTACCGTCGCCGGCATCGTCGCTGGTTTTGGAGGCTACTTCTTTAACCATCTGGGCACCCATGTTTTCAATGGGATCGGCCAATTCGATTTCTTTGGCAACCGATACGCCGTCCTTGGTTACGGTGGGAGCGCCGAATTTCTTTTCCAGAACCACGTTGCGGCCTTTGGGGCCCAGGGTTACTTTAACGGCATTGGCCAACTGGTCTACCCCGCTTTTCAATTTTGCGCGGGCTTCGGTGCTATAAATGATTTCTTTAGCCATGGTTGTCTTCTCCTAAAGGTAGTTGTTTTTGGGTTACTTGATAACGGCGAGTACGTCGCTCTCGCGCATGATCAGGTAATCTTGCCCGTCGTATTTGATTTCGGTGCCGGAGTATTTTCCGTAAAGCACGACGTCATCTTTGGACAGCTCCATGGGAACGTGTTTGCCGTTCTCATCCACTTTTCCGGCGCCAACCGCGACGATCTGGCCGCGCATGGGACGCTCTTTGGCGGTATCGGGTAAAATGATGCCACCCGGGCTTTTTGCTTCATCTTCGAGGGGCTTAACCACAACGCGATCTGCCAGGGGTTTAACGTTCATTTATACCTCCTATAAATATTTATTTTGAAATGATTTAGGTAGCATTTTTAGCACTCTTTATGCAAGAGCGCTAACAATATATAAAGCTCCCCGCGCGAGAAACAACAAAATTTTTCTTTTTTGCCCGACCATCTCCTTTCCGAGGTTGCACAACAATGGCGGATTGTCTAAATTGAACGATGCCGCGGCGGTCCTGCCTGCGGCAATCCCCGGACCCCTTCCGCCCCAGGATGGGATGCGCAGCAGCTTTCGCCGGACGAAGCGGAAATGCACAACACCCGCCGACCCCGCCGGGAGGAAGCAACCTGAATCGCAATTCAAGAGGTAGATTATGTCCGAAGCCAATCTTCTGCTAAGCCACAACGAAGGCGTGGCCACTCTCACCATTAACCGGCCCACCAAACTGAATGCCCTGAACAAAGAGACCCTCGACGAGCTCGGGGATCGCCTTCAGGAGCTGCGGGAGGACCCTGCCGTTCGCGCCATCATCATCACCGGCAACGGCGAGAAAGCCTTTGTGGCCGGAGCGGACATTTCCCAGTTTCCCACCATGGACCGCCGCAGCGGTCAGGCTCTGGCCCGCCACGGTCAGGCCATTTTCAACAAGATCGAGCAGATGCCCAAGCCGGTTATCGCGGCGGTCAACGGCTTTGCCCTGGGCGGTGGATGCGAACTGGCCATGGCCTGCCATTTTCGGATCGCCTCCCAAAAAGCCCTGTTCGGACAACCGGAAATCAATCTGGGCATCATCCCAGGCTACGGCGGCACCCAGCGCCTCCCGCGCCTGATCGGCAAGGAAAAAGCCCTCTACCTGCTGCTTACCGGGGATCACCTAACCGCCGAAGACGCCTTAAAAGCCGGCCTGGTGGATCGGGTGGTTCCCGCCGAAGAGCTGATGAACAGCGCCGGGGCTCTGGCCGCCAAACTGGCCGCCAAAGCCCCCCTGGCCGTGGGCTACATTCTGCAGGCGGTTTACCAGGGTGCCGATCGCGAACTGGACGAGGCCCTGGATCTGGAAGCGGATCTGTTCGGGGACAGCTTCGACACCGAAGATATGAAGGAGGGCACCACTGCCTTCCTGGAAAAAAGGAAGCCGCAATTCAAGGGGAAGTAAGATTTCTGATCCGTCTAAATATCGCGCCCTCCTTCTGTCCGGGGCGGGCGACTTTTTTGGGGAGCACCGCAAGGCCCTGCGGGAGCAGGACTTTGAGATCGTCCGGGTAAGCGATCTGGAAACCCTCGGTGCCCTGGAAGATCCCGACGGTTTCCACCTCTGTTTCGTGGACAATCGCCAGGGGATTTTCGACTATCCCCGGCTCTTTGAATTCCTCAACCGCCACAGCCCCAAAACGGTGGTGGTGGACGTGGACGGCAAAGGACAAACCGTGCCGCTCAACCACGCCTACCTCTTCCGCAGTGAAGGGGGAAACATCGGGCTGGATTCCTTCATTGCCAATATCAGCGAATTGTTTCGCCGGGAAATCGCCCGCGGCGAGCTGGCGGCCATGCTCATCCACGATATCCGCTCCCCGCTCAACAGCATGAACGCCTACATCGAACTGCTGCTCAACCGGACTTTCGGCCCCCTCAACGAGGGGCAGCAGAATTTCCTGGAAAAGGCCATCAACCTGGGCGACCAGACCCTGGAAATGCTGGAAGATATCCACGATATTTACCGGACCGAGCAGCATATCTTCAGCCTGGATCGGGAGCCTTTTGCCGCTCACAAGGTGGTGGATGACGCCCTTCTGAATATCTGGCCGATCGCCGACCGCAAGAATATCAAGATCAGAAAGAAGGTTTCCCGGTGGCTGCCCAAAGTTTACGGGGATACCTTTCAGATCCAGCGGGTGCTGGTAAACCTCCTGGAAAACGCCATCAAATACTGCCCGGAAAACGCCGAGCTGACTGTGGAAGTCCATAAACAGTCCCGGCAGGTAGCCCGCTTTCTGGTCCGGGACAACGGCGGCGGCATTCCGGAAAACGCGCTGAAGGAAATTTTTCGGAAATCCTTCCGCATCAAAAGCGATGCACAACACCAGAAAGGCTTCGGCCTGGGCTTATATATTTGTAAGCTGATCGTCAAAACCCATGGCGGCACCATCCACGCCGAAAACAACGACCAGGGCGGGGTAACCATGATTTTCACCCTGCCCTTTCACAGCAATTAGCCTGCTTCTTTTTTTGCGTTCCGGTTGATTACCGGGACGGGAATCCCGAAATTAAAAAACGGCCAGACCGCCATGTCGTTAAAGCTTTATCCGGAGAGATACCGTGCTAACCATCCGCATTGACGATCGACTAATCCACGGCCAGGTGGTAATCGGCTGGGGATCCCATCTGGGCCTCAAGCGCCTTGTGGTAGCCAATGATGAAATTGCCGACAACGAATGGGAAAATGAACTGATGCGCATGGCCGCTCCCCCGGATGTGGAAGCGCAGGTCCTGACCCTGGCCGACACCGTCCGGCAATTGGCGGTCTGGCAGGAGAATCCTGAACCCACCATGGTGCTGCTCAATTCCTTTGAGGATTTGCTGCGCCTGGCCAGGCTGGGACTTTCGCCTCTGGACGTCAACGTTGGCGGGGTTCATTTTCAGGAAGGGCGCGAAGAAATCCTCTCCTACCTCTACATCAATCCGGAGGAGCGCAAACAGGTGATGGAACTGGCGGAAATGGGCTTCAAGCTAACCTGCCAGGACGTGCCCGGCAGCCCCTGCCATTCCCTGCGGAAAATTCTGGAAAAATCGTCTTAGTAGCCTGCCCGATAGGGTATGTGCTGTTCGTCATCCCGGCAATCTTTAAGGCCGGGATCCATCCGGACGTTGGGTATGGTCCCCGGCCCAGTTATCCCGGTAGGTTTTAGGCCGGGACCGGGGTGACGGTAAGGAGGTTGTAACATCTCCGGTAGGTTTTACGGATATTGTGGACCTGACCCCGACCTTATCCGAAGGCCTTAAGGATAGCGGTCTCAGCGAGGAGTAACTTAGGGGATTGCCATTCCCTTTGCCGACTCCCAGCTATTGCTGGGCACCTGGCAACAGGTTGTGCTGGTCGATTTCGACAACCGCCACCGGGACCGCAAGGTGGTCTTGCAGTTCCACGGCATTTAGGCAGCCTGCCGAATGCGGGCTAAAAGCCCGGTTTTTAAGACAGGGCGACTTCGTTGTTGGAGCGCAGATATTCTTCGCGGAATGCCTCGGCATGACCTTCGGTAAACCAGTTGATAATGGCTTCGGTCAGCGAGATTTCTTTGCCGTCTTCTTCCATCAGGTGATGATAATAATCCTGAATGGCTTCTAATTGGCTGCTGTAATACTTGTTTCCAAAATCCATCTTTTTCCCCTTGAAGATTGGTCTTGAATTAAAGTTGCTGAACCGGTGCCGGAGCGGTTTTTCCATCCATGGGGTTTTCCGAAAGCCACAGTGCCAGAGCCTCGGGAAACCAGATTGCCCTATCCAATTCAGCTGATTTCTTCTCGATGTATCGAAGAATGAGATCGATGTTTTCCGTTGACCATTCCTGATTCATCACAATTCCTCTCGTTTCCACAGAAAAGAGCAATTCGCATGCCACTTTTTCTCAAGAAACGGTATAAATCCCCTCCAGGTTTCCGGAAAGTGAACTTTTTCAAAGGATAAGCCCTCCAAAAAAGAGTGGCCGAAGGGGCAGCGACAGACCGCATCATGTTCCGGGATGGCGCAGATTTCGACAATATTGTCAGTTTTTTCGCCACAACCGGATCAAATTGTCGGCAGCAACCGCGGGGCGGAACGGGTGCTTCTGCCCAAAGGTTATCGAGAGAATGGGGAAATTATCTTGATGGGGGTCAAAGTTTGCAGCTTAGCGAATCTGTTGCAGCGCTTCCCAGGCCCGGCGGTAATTCTCCAGGCGAAACCCCGCGGCGGGGTCCAGCGAGACGGGATGCCCTTTTTTCAGCATTTCGTAGCTAACCCAGGCAAAGTCCCGATGCTCGTCCGACAGGCGCACCTCACCGGGTAAGGCCCGGGCCAGGTAATTGATGGACAGCAGGGAATGCCCCACATGCTGTCCGAACCAGGTTTCCACAGGGCCCAGAAGTTCTACGGCCAGCCCGGTTTCCTCGCGCACTTCCCGGTGCAACCCCACCTCGGGATCTTCGTCTATTTCCAATCCCCCGCCGGGAGGGGCCCAGGTGCGGGGAGGGTTGTTGCGCAGCAGCAATAAAAAACGGTCCTCCCGGAACACATAGGCGATAACCGCCACCCGATGGGTTAGGGGCCGGCTCACGAGGGTTCCCCGGATTTTTCTCCCAGAAAGGGGGAAATAATGTGTTCGGGAATGCGCATCGGACGCATCTCCGGGTTAACCACCACCCAAACCACCTCGGCCTCGGCGATCAGCTTATCGTCATTTTCCCGAAATATTTGCTGAAAAAAGACGCCGCTGGTGCGTCCGTAGGACTTCAGCCGGGTTTCAATTCTCAGAATATCGCCGAAAACCGCCGGAAATTTGTAGCGCAGGGTAATCTCCTTGAGCACCACGATGGTTCCGGCGGCCTTGAGGTCCTTGAGCAACAATCCGGCTTCTTCCAGAGCCTCGCTGCGGGCAAATTCCAGATAGTTCAGGTAGATCGCATTGTTGACGTGGCCGTAATAATCGCATTCGAAACCCCGGACCTTGTGCCGGGCCTGGAAAATTTTGTGGGACATGCCCCTCTCCATGGTCAACTTTAGCACACATTTTTTTCTCTGACAGTTTAGCCCTTCCCGGACTTTTAATCCAGCCTGGACTTTTTTTTAGCCGCGGATGCCTCAATCCTGTATAAAGATTTCACAACATTCACTTTTTTGAATTTTCATTCCCCGCACTCCCGGCCTTTTTCGCATGTGGTACGCTATTTGATAATACCCCTTCTGAGCAATTGAGGGAAACTATCCGGTATTTCCACATCGCAACCCCGAAATCGCGAAAACGCGAACATCAGTTTGACAATTATCTGAATTTTCGCGCTTTTGAGCTTTCGCGGTTCAATCCAAACCAGGGATAACAAATGAAAAAGCGTTTCTTTATGATGATGGCCCTTTGCCTGATGTTCAGCCCGCTGCTGGCGGACAATATTTACGTCGACGACCAGGGCAGCAACGGGAACGGCACCCAGGGCAATCCTTTCAACAACATTTCCGACGCCATCAGCGCCGCCAATCCCGGGGACGTGATCTATATTCTGCCCGGCGATTACGACCTCAGCAACAGTCTGAACACCGTGCGCAGCGGCAACTCCGGCAATCCCATTACCATTCGCGGCTATGATGCCAACGACCGTCCCCATATTCGCCAAACCGGCCGGGTGATCAGCATCGACCACGCCTACATCGTTTTGCAGGATCTGCTGATCGACGGGGAGTTCGGCGATTCGGACGTGGTCCGGGTGCGCAGCGGCGGCGATAATCTGATTATCCGCGACTGTGAAATCCGCAACGGCACCAACGACGGCATCGACCTGGCCGGTGCGGATGATGTGCTCATCGAAGGCTGCGAAATTCACCACATGCTCAACGGAACTTACTCCAATCAGCAGGATGCCCACGGCATTGTCGCCACCAATCAGGTCAACCTGACCATCCGCGGCTGCAACATCTACTACGTCAGCGGGGACTGCTTCCAGAGCGACCCCAGCCGCTCCGCACCGTTGTGGGACAATATTCTGATCGAGGATTGCCGGATGTGGACCGGTCCCCTGCCCGCCGATGCCGCCGGTTTTAACGCCGGGGAAGTACCGGGAGAAAACGCCATCGACACCAAAATCGACGACGGCGCCATTGCCAACGGCTATCGCCCGCGCATCACCATCCGCAACGTGGAGGCCTTTGGTTTTGTGCCGGGCTACATCTCCAACCGCGCCGCCTTCAACATCAAAGAAAATATCGAAGCAACCCTGGACCGCATCCTGGTCTACGACTGCGAAATCGCCTTTCGACTGCGCGGCCCGGGTTCCCGCGGGGGCGCTCACGTTACCCTCACCAACGCCATTGCCTATAACAACGACAAAAACTTCCGCCTGGAAGACGGGATCGAAGAATTGAAAATTTACAACAGCACCTTCGACCTGGCTTCGGGAGCCCAGCATGTGCAGGTTGCCGGCGGTTACGACGCCAGCACCCTGGATTGGCGCAATTGCCTGTTTCTGGGCGAGGTCCCCTCTCAGGCCACCCACAACACCAACATGCTGGCCAGCGCCGGCTATTTCGTCAACCGCAATGCCCGCAACTACCGTCTGGTTTCCGGTGCGGCGCCCATCAACGGCGGGGACATGATTGCCGCGGTGCAAACCGATTTCGACGGTTACCAGCGCAATGCCGGGGCGTACGACATCGGGGCTTTCGAATTCAACGCCACCACCGGGGTGGACGACCTGCCCTATGCGGCGATGGATTTTGAATTGGGCGCCAATTATCCCAATCCCTTCAACCCCAGCACCACCATCCCCTTCAGCCTGGAGCGTCCCGGAGAAGTTCGCCTGCTGGTCTACAATATTCTGGGTCAGGTGGTGCGCATTCTCGCCGAAGGGCAAATGTCCGCCGGCGCCCATCAGGTTCGCTGGGACGGGCGGGACCTCATCGGCAACACCGTTTCCGCGGGGGTTTATTTCTACCGTCTGGAAGGGGCCGGTTTCGAGGCCACCCGTTTGATGCACCTGATTCAGTAGCGGGTAGCGAGTAGCGATCAGCGAGTAGCGATCAGTGTGGTGGTAAAACTGCCACGCCCACTCCCAGAAGCTGATCCGTCGATACCCCGATACCCCGACACGACCCGTCTCGCCCCCAGGGGCCAGACGGGCTTTTTCATCCCCGTTGTTTTGCCTCCCCTTTTTGGCTAAGTTTCCCTCCGAATTCGCAGCAGAAACGGCCACTTCAGGAGATTTTTATGAAACGCATTCTGGTTTTGGGTGCCGGGCAAAGCGCCCCGTACATGATCGATTATCTCTTAAACATCGCCCAGGAAAACGACTGGTTTATTACGGTGGGAGACCTCAATGTGGAGAGCGCCCGCAAGGTGATTCGCGGGCACAGCCGCGGCAACGCCATCGCCTTCGATATCAATGATGCGGCCATGCGGGACAATCTTTTCCAATCGGCCGACCTGGTGGTCAACTTCCTCTCCCCCACCTTCCAATACCTGATCGCCCTGGAATCCCTTAATCACAACACCTCGATGGTTTCCGCCTCGTATGAATTGCCGCGGGTGAAGGCTCTGGAGCCGGACTGCCTGCGCCGGGGCATCATCATCCTCAACGAGATGGGGCTGGACCCGGGCATCGACCACATGTCCGCCATGGCGCTGATCAACCGCATCCGGGCCAACGGCGGCAGCATCAGCAGCTTTGTCAGCTATGGCAGCGGCATCCCCGCTCCGGGCGTCAATCACAATCCCCTGCGCTACTGCATCACCTGGAATCCGCGCAACGTGGTGCGGGCCGGGGAAGTGGGGGCCCAGTATATGGAGACCGGAGAGATCAAGGTTCTGCCCCACCACCATGTTTTTCACCGCACCTGGCAGGTGAAGGTCGATGGGGTGGGAACTCTGGAGGCTTATCCCAACCGCAATTCCCTGGTTTACCAATCCCTCTTCGGCCTGGAAAACGTCCACACCATGATTCGCGGCACCCTGCGCTGGCCGGGCTGGAGCGAAACCTGGCAACAGGTGGTCAAATTGGGGATTTACAACGACAGCATGGAAATTCCCGGGCTGCCGGAACGCACCTATCGGGAGTTTATCCAGATGTTTCTCCCCCTGCATAGTTCCGGCTCCCAACTGGAGCAGCGGGTGGCTAATTTTCTGCAGATCAACCCTACCGGGCGCATCATGGAGAACCTCACCTGGCTGGGCCTTTTTGAAGACCAGCCGATCGGGGGCAATGTGCGCACCGCCGGGGATGTGATGACCAATCTGCTGATCCAAAAAATGCCCCTGCCGCCGGGGGAAAGAGACATGGTGATTTTATCTCACGAAATGGTGGTAGATTATCCGGACCAGGACAGATCCGAGAAGATCATCTCCACCATGGTCGAATACGGGGTTCCGGACGGCTTCACCGCCATCTCCAAAACCGTCGGCCTGCCGGCCGCTATTGCCGTGAAACTCATTCTGAACGGGGAGTTACCCCTTACCGGGGTTCACATTCCCACCCATCCGGCTATTTACGAACCGGTTTTGCGGGAGTTGGAAGAGGCGGGGATTGTTTTTGTGGAAAAGGCGGTTCCGCTGGGGCGGGTTTAAAACCCGCCCTTACAGAGGGCCAGGTTGGTGGGGCGGGTTGCCCGTCCGGGGCGGGTTGGAAACCCGCCCTTACAGTTTGTCGGCCAGATGTTGGAAATTGGGGGTCAGCTTGCCCTGATAGGCGATGATGGCCTTGCTGAAATCCGGATGCAGCTTCAGGTCTGCCTGGGGAGCGGAAAAATCGGCCGCGGCCAGGTCCGGCAGATAGGGCAGCAGGGAGTTGCCGAAAAAGCGGGAAGCCTCCACCGGAAGTTCACCCGGCAATTTGTCCACCGTCATCATTACCACCCCCGGCCCGGCGAAGCCGTCGCTAATGGCCTCCTGGAGCGGATCGTAAACGTAAAGCGGGTCAAGGGATGTGCTGCCGCGCAGGGTCATCTCGATCGATCCTTCGATATCACAGGTAATATCGCCAATCACTTTGAGATGAAAGGGGGTTCCCGCTTCGAACTGCGCCTTGATATGCGCTTTGCCGTATAGGATCGGAAAGCGCGGGTCCCAGTAAATGCCGTTGACTAACATGGAAAGGTGCGGGGCCAGCCGCCACAGTTTGCTTTGATAATCACCGGGATTGCGGGCGTAATCCTGCCGGTCGAACTCTCCCCCGCCTTTGGGTTCCACCTGATCCTTGCGCAGCAATTGGCAAAGGTATACCGCTTTGGGATTGTAATCCCCGCTTTCCCGCAGGCGGAGGATTTCTTCCGGCGATACTTCCTTTACCGGCAGCAGCCGGGCGATATCCAAGGCGCCACGGGCGACCTGCCCCTTGCCGGTGACACCGATAATAACCGGTC
Organism: Calditrichota bacterium; assembly: GCA_020434205.1. Classification (GTDB taxonomy): domain Bacteria; phylum Calditrichota; class Calditrichia; order RBG-13-44-9; family J075; genus JAGRBF01. Next base: position 11,043 of record JAGRBF010000096.1, read on the forward strand.
CCAACTCAGGGGGTAGTCCCCGGGCGGCGATCAGGTGCCCAACCCGGGTAATGGCTTCCCGGGCAGCGGTCAGGGAATGATAGTCCCGCGATTGCAGCAGGTCTGCGAAGGGGGTTTTGAAACCTTCCCAGGCGGTGCGCTGTCCGTACGCCCACAGGGTGTTGATCATCCCGGCATAGCCGGCAAAATCCCCGAAAAAAACCTGGCGTTTGCCGGCTTCGTTGGTGACCAGTTCGTAGTCCAGCAGGTTAATTTTGTTGTCCAGGATATGGCGCAGCATGGGCATATTGTATTTCTGCCCCTTGATGGTGTGCGAAAAAAAGCAGTAGGTTTTGCCGGGTATTAAATGCTGCTGTTCGATTTCCTTAATGCCGAAGATGATGTTGCAACTGCTCAGGTCCTCCGAAATCCGGGCCCCAACCGAGCGGTAGGCATCGTCGGTAAAAATGCGGTTGGGAGAAGGTTGGACAATCACCTTGATGTGGTCTTCGAAGACCAGTTTTCCCACCAAATCCGGGGGCAGGGCGGTTCTTTTTTCACGCGGGGCCCGGGTTTCCCGGCAAATACCGATAATTTGCTTCATCGCAGCAGTCTCCATATGTGGCGCAGGTCGTTCAGAATTACATAGCCTGCAAATATAATTTTTTGGGATGGCCTTGGAAATCAAAATACTAAATTCCTTGGCTTGCTACGCCCCGTCAATTTGGTTACTTTTCCAACTTACATCATCGTAACAAACCGAATCCAATGAACTCAATTCAGTGAGGAAAATAAAATGACCCTTATCGTAGGCGTACTTGGCAGAGAAATTCTGGACAGCCGCGGCAATCCGACCGTGGAAGTGGACGTTATGCTGGAGAGCGGCGCCATCGGCACCGCAGCGGTACCGTCCGGCGCATCCACCGGAGAACACGAAGCGGTGGAACTGCGCGACGGCGACAAAGACCGCTACCTTGGCAAAGGGGTTCTCAAGGCGGTTCAGAACGTCAATGAAATTATCGCCGAAGCACTGGTGGGTATGGACGCTCTGGAGCAGGTGGCCGTAGACAAAGCCCTGCTGGCCATCGACGGCACGGAAAACAAAAGCAAGCTGGGCGCCAACGCCATTCTGGGTGCATCCATGGCGGTGGCCAAAGCCGCTGCGGACGCTCTGGGTCTCCCCCTTTACCAGTATCTGGGCGGCACCAACGCCAAAACCCTGCCGGTTCCCATGATGAACATCCTCAACGGTGGCGAACACGCCGACAACAACGTGGACCTGCAGGAATTTATGGTGATGCCGGTTAACGCCGCCAGTTTCCGCGAATCCCTGCGTATGGGCGCGGAAATTTTCCATTCCCTCAAGAAAGTCCTGGGCAGCAAAGGCTACAATACCGCCGTGGGAGACGAAGGCGGTTTCGCCCCCAATCTCAAATCCAACGAAGAAGCCCTGAAGGTTATCGTCGAGGCTTGTGAAAAAGCCGGTTACCGTCCGGGTGAAGACGTTTATTTCGCTTTGGATGTGGCTTCCAGCGAGCTGTATAACGCCGAGAAGAAAATTTACCACCTCAAGGGTGAAGGGCGCGAGCTGAGCGCTTCGGAAATGGTGAGCTACTACAAGGATCTGGTCAACAAATACCCGATTCTCTCCATCGAAGACGGGATGGACGAAAACGACTGGGACGGTTGGAAAGAACTCACCGACGTTCTGGGCGGCAAGGTTCAATTGGTTGGGGACGACCTGTTCGTCACCAATACCAAACGCCTTTCCCGCGGGATTCGCGACGGGGTAGCCAATTCGGTTCTGGTGAAGGTTAACCAGATCGGTTCCCTCACCGAAACCTTCGACTGTATCCAGATGGCCCATCGCGCCGGTTTCACCACGGTTATTTCCCACCGTTCCGGAGAAACCGAGGACAGCACCATCGCCGATATCGCGGTAGCCACCAATGCCGGGCAGATCAAAACCGGTTCCGCTTCCCGCAGCGACCGGATTGCCAAATACAACCAACTGCTGCGCATCGAGGAGATGCTGGGCGAGATGGCGGTCTTCCCCGGCAAATCCATCGTGCGCTAGTGGGTAGGTCGCGTTAAGTTTTGGTTGAGGGTCTTTGCCCGTCACCCCGGCAATCAGTTGGCCGGGGTCCATAACCAACGTCCCGATGGATCCCGGCCTAAAACATACCGGGATGACGTAGGAGAGATGGATCCCGGCCGTTATGTAAAAAGTCAAGTTCATTATTCGCTTTTATGTTTTTGAGGGTATAGACTCCCCCTTTTCCTTTGAAATAAGGAAAAACACTGAATAAATGAACTTTACGCCACCGGATTAGGGTGGTTATAGAACCAGAACGAACTGACTTGAGATTAATCCCTGGCGATGCTGTTATTAGCGGTCACCCTAACAAGAATGCCGCAATACTGTATTCATTGGGAATTAAATGGCAGCCGCAGCCTTAAGTAAAGCTTGCTGCATTGCACCGGGATCAAAGCGGTCTGCCGTTGTATAGATACCTTGATTAAATCTCAAGCCCCTTTCTTGTTTTAAGATCCGGTTTATTCAACTATGCCGGATTGATATGGTCTTTGAGTTAGCCAAACGTGACGGATACGAGCAAGCAACTTGCGAGCAATGCGGATAATGGCCTTTTGAGGCGGCATCTGCTCAAGATAGCTGTCATAACTCATCATCAAGGCCGGGTCCAAACGACGGGCTTTCCAGGCTGCTTCCACCAGCAGATAACGCAAATGGCTGTTGCAGCGTTTGCTCAGTCCTCTGCTTTGGTGACGATCTCCCGAAGCTGAAATGGAGGGCACTAATCCAACGAAGGCATTTAATGCGTCGCCATTGGGGAAGCGTCTCATATCCACGATCTCACTGTAGAGCGTCATTGCGGCAATGAAACCGATCCCGGGAGCACTCATCAGTAACTCGCCGATGATTTTCTTCAGGGCCGGTTGTTTGCTACACTCGCGCATCTGTTTTATGGTCTTTGCTATCTGGCACTTTTGTAGGTTCAGATCCTCCAGATAGATATCCAGACATTCTCTGGCTAAGGGTTGTGAAAATTCCAGCTCTTTGAGCCAGTTTATAAATGCCGGTGACCAGTTGCGTTTGTCATAGGCCGGATCGAGTTCAATACCGTTGATATGCAAGAAAGACTTTATGCGGTTCTTCAAACGGGTTCGCTGCTGGGCCTGGCGACGACGCATCCGCGTTAAAGTCCGCAACTGTTGGTGAAATTCATCCGGAACATAAACGGCACATAGCGACTGGTTCTCCAACTCGCGAGCCAGCTTCCGGGCATCGATACCGTCGCACTTTTGGTCTTTCTCTTTGGCTGTTGTCGGGACATCGGCCGGATTAATAACAATGTTGTCAAAACCCAAAGCTTTCAAAGAACGATGAATCCAAAAACCGCAAAAACCAGCTTCATAAACGCTGTGGTAAACACCATTGGGATAATTTTGACGCATATAATCCCACAACTTCTGGGGTTGGGGGGACATCGAAAAGGTCTTCAATTCAATTTGATCTTTTCGAAGACACACCTTCCAACTTTTCTTATGAACGTCAATGCCAACATAAAAATGTTGGTTTGCGAAATCCAACTGCCTAACTTCATTCATAATCCTTGCTCCTTTCTTGTCTTTGGTCGGGATACCAATAGTTTACAAGAAAGGAGCTTTTTTATTCTATAGACTTTTTAACATACAGCCTTAAA
>JAGRBF010000097.1 GCA_020434205.1 Calditrichota bacterium
TGCCGGTAACCATCGCCTTCCTGCAATTCGAAACCTACGGAATTACCATCGTGATCCTGGTGGTGCTTTCGGTAATCCAACTGGGCATCGGCACCATCCTGGATCCGCGCCTGGTCGGGGAGCGGGTCGATCTCAGTCCCCTGGTGATCCTCTTTTCGCTGATTGCCTGGGGCTGGCTGTGGGGAATTGTGGGCATGTTCCTGGCGGTTCCCCTTTCCGTGATTCTGAAGATCATTTTCCAGAATTCGCGCTCCCTGCGCTTTATCAGTATCCTGATGAGCAGCCGCCCTCCTTCTCCCCCTAAGCGGGTGTAATTCCGTCACCTGACCGTCTTTTCGACACCCCATATCCGCTCTTTGGACTATTTTTCCGGAAAATCCCTTCCTTTATCCAATTGATTTTAAATGAATTATGCGAAAGCTGCTTCCGTTTCGGCATTGGCTTTGCATAAATGCCACGTGAACACTGCTTCAGGGAAGAAGCTTAAGTTAGTAGCTCCTGGAGAATCGATAGGGAAATCGAAAAGGAGTCCTCCATGTTTGCATTTTTGAATGCACAAAATCCGGTAACGGCCGAGCAATTCAGGGAAGAATTGAAAGCCGTGACCTCCTCGGTCTGGTTGATGGGGCCGGCGGCTATTTGCGTGGATATGCCACATCTGATGGCGGTCCGCAAAGTTAATTCCAGCGTGTCCGTCCAGGGCGCCACACCGCAGATTTCCGGCGCGGAGGTGCGTCATGGAAAAATCTGAGGTGCGGGTTCTGGTGGTCGATGACGAACAGATTATCCGGGAAATCTTTTCCACCTCCTTAAGCCGGTGGGGATTCCAGGTTGATGAGGCTGCGGACGGGCAGGAAGCGCTCAAAAAGTGCGAGTTCTCCCCGTACCACATCGTCATCACCGATCTGAACATGCCCCGCATGGATGGGGAGCAACTGCTGCAGCGGATCAAAGCGCGCTGGGCGGAAACCGAGGTGATTGTGGTAACCGGGTTCGGGACCATTACCAACGCCATCGAGGCGATGAAAAACGGGGCGATGGATTTTATCCTCAAACCGGTCAATTTTGAGCACGTCAAGCTGACCCTGGAGAAATGTTATCACAAAGTCCGGGCCGCCGCGGAAAACGAGCAGTTGCAGACCCTGAATAACGAGCTTCAGGAAATCAACGAAATGAAAAGCAAATTCCTGGCCATCACCAATCACGAAATCCGCACCCCGCTGACCATCATCCGCGGCTATCTGGAGATCCTGGAGGACATTCTGCCCGCCGAGCAGAGCGATGCCCTGGAAGTGCTGGATATCCTCAACAATACCTCCCGGCAACTGTCCAATACCGTAGACCGTATGCACGTCCTCAGCGAAGTGCATTACACCCGCTTCAACTGTCAGGACGAAAAAGTGGATCTCACCGAAATCGTGCGGCTGGTGCACCGGGACTACGCCCTGCTCTTCAAACATCGCAACATCGACCTGACCATTAACATGCCGCGCGAGCCCCTTCTGGTAAAAGCCAGCGGCAACGGCCTTCGCCTGTTGCTTGAGGAATTGCTTCAAAACGCCCTGAAATTTACCCCGGACAAGGGTCGGGTGCTGGTGCGCATCGGTAAAGGGCCCACCGAAGCCTATCTGGAAATCGAAGACAACGGGATCGGGATTCCCTACGACAAAACCGATATGATCTTCTCGCCTTTTTATGAGGTGCAGAATTCCATTCACCACAAATCCTCGCCGACCGCTTTTAAAGGTGGGGGAATGGGGATCGGGCTGACCCTGGTGCGCGAGCTGGTTTCCGCCATGAAGGGGCGCATCTGGGTGAACAGCGAAGTGGAAAGCGGCTCCTCCTTCCGGGTCTTTTTCCCGGTTTTCCAGACCATGAACGAAACCCCGGAAACCCCAACCCTGTACGTTTCCTGACACCAGGTGGAAAAAAGATGGAATTGAACGGCATCAAAGCACTTTATGTAGAAGACAACCGGATGACTGCCCGGGTTTTGGAAAGCCGCCTTACCAAACGCGGGGCGCAGGTGCGCCTCGCGGATTCCGGAGAGGCCGGTCTGAAGGCGATTGAAGCCGAACATTTCGATCTTTTGGTGGTGGATTATCAGCTCCCGGGCATGGATGGCCTGGAGGTGATCCAGAACCTGGCCAGCCGTGGCAAGCTGCCCTCCACCATCATGCTCACCGCCACCGGAGACGAGGGCATTGCCGTAGAGGCCATCAAATGGGGGGCCTCCGATTACCTGGTTAAGGAAGGTAACTATCTCGATTTATTGCCCGCGGTAATCCGCCAGGTGCTGGAGCAAACCGAGGTGCTTCGGGAAAAGCAGCTGGCCGAAGAGCGCCTGCGCTTTAGCGAATCCACCAAATCCGCCCTGCTGGACGCCATGCCGGATGCCATCATCACCCTGGATCCGCTGTTGCGCATTATCGAATACCGGGTACCGGAGAATCACCTGTTTCCCCGGGAAAACCTGGTAGGGGTTCCGGTGCGCGAGGTTTTGCCCATGCAGGCCGGTATCGAAAAGCTCGACGGCATCTGGGCCCTGCGCAACTCCCAGCTTCCGGTGACCGTGGAGTTCTGGCACGAGGGCCCGAACGGGGAGCGCCGCTATTACGAAAACCGCATTTCCCGCTTTTGGGATGCCTACCTGCTGCTGGTGATCCGCGACGTTACCGCCCGGGTTAAAGCGGA
>JAGRBF010000098.1 GCA_020434205.1 Calditrichota bacterium
ACTTCTGTTGCGCAACAATTGACCAAAAGCCTTTTAGTAGACTGTCAATTATAGTAAGTCCTGTTCGTCATCCCGGCAATCTTTAGGCCAGGATCCATCGGGACGTTGGGTATGTACCCCGGCCCAAAAGCATACCGGGGTGACGGTTAAGAGGTCCCAAATAGTCTAAGCACACTTGACGCCCTAGCAATTGCCGGATACGGAGAATCCGGGAGAAGGAGCTAAAACCCGATCTCCAGGAGGCGGTGGCAGGCCCGGAAACCCGCACGCAGGATGGCGGTGCGGGCGGCGATGTTGCCCGCTTCGGTGGAGCAAATAGGCTTCAGAGCACGGGTGGCGGCTTCCCTGCGCAGGCGCAGCAGTACTTCCGTGCCCAGACCCTGACCGCGGTATTCCGGATAAACGATCATGCCCAGGTCGGCAAAAGGTGGCTGGGATTCACTCACCCGGCACTCCCCGGTGGCCAGAATACGACCGCCCTTTTCCAGCAGGAAAAGCTCCTGCCGTTCGATCAGCCCCGCCAGGTAATTGCCCAGCCAGGCCGATTGGTTGTTGACGCTTTCCTGGCAAAAAAGCAGGGCACGGGCCAGATCCGCCCCATCGGCCACCCTGAAAAGATGAGATGCGGCGAGTGGGGACAACTCTCCGGAAAAATCCGGATCATCACAAAACAACCAGGTATGGACCCGGACCTTCTTCTGAAAATCCAGGCAATGGGCCAGGGCTACGGGATCGTTGGTGCCGGCGATTGCCCCAGCCAGGGGACCCTCCGGCAGGTTGTTGGGGCCCTGGATCAAGGTCTGCCAAACGTCCTGCTCATGCGCGGCAAACTGCCGCGACAGGTAAAACTGAAGCAGGCGATTCTGGGGTCCTACGCAGCAATAGCCGGCCTGTTGCCCGCCGATCCCAATATGGAAATGGGGAGCCGGTTCAATAAAAGCGGCTTCCCACATCCCGTCCAGGGGAGAAAGCAAAGCGGACAAATACGCCGTTTTAGCGCCGGCAAGTTGCGACCGGTCCGAAACCGGCTGGAAGGAAATACGCATGGCGTGGAGGTCCTGAAATTGGGGATGTGTGATGCGGATTTTAGGGGATAAGCCAAACGGGGGCAATAAAAAAATTGGGAATCCCCACCTTTTCCGCCGGAATCAGCCTCAAATGGGATGACCGCTCAGGCGCAGGACGGTCAGAATGAGCAGCCCCAGGGTGCCCGCCCCTCCCAGAAAAAACACCAGAAGGATAGCGGGACCGTGCTTCATCAGCCAGCGGGGATGGGTCCAGGGCAGCAGGGTTAACAGCAGCGGGAGGGACAGTCCCAAAAGCAGCCAGCGCGGGAAACTGTGAACCTGCAGGATTTCGCCGTTCCGCAGGTGTTCGATCCGGCGCTGGTGGCGGATTATCTGGCTGGTATGAAGGCGGAGCTGATCCCCGATTTTCAGTTTGGCGGAAAACGACTCGGGGAAGATGCGCTGGAGGATTTGGTGTTCGTTGCGCGCCACCGTCACGGTATCCGCCCCGTTTTTGGTGGCGATGGGAACTTTCTCCGCAATGTTCAGCGCCTCCCCGCTTTTCAGCGGCAGCAGAACATCAGCGGCGATCAGACCCCAGAAAAACAGGGCGGGAATGGCCAGGGTCTTCAGGATACCGAGATAAACGTTGCTCATTTTTGACGCGATAATGTGAAACATGCTCAGGATTGTCCGGGTTTGCGAATCAGGGCCAGCAGCAGGATCAGCCCAAATATCCCACCGAGTATTGCCGCACCCTGGGCGTAATTCAGGCCGGCGATGGTTAGGGCTCCGGCGGCGAAACCGGCGATTCCCTCACCGCCCATCACCCCGGCGGCCATCAGCAAAATGCTGCCGTACAGGTTGGGGTATTTGCCCTCTACCCGCATGCGGATCCAGGCACCCAGGGCGATGGGCAGGGCCAGGCCGACCCCCAGGAAAAGGCCGATCCCGAACGGCATGATCAAAAAGAGGTTCTGCCATTTTCCGGGAAGGCGGCTGTTGATAAATTCGCCGACCAGGGCCAGGGCGAATCCGCTCCAGAAGACCAGCGGAAAGGCGAATCCGCTGATGCTGCCGGCCACCATCCGCGCCTGAGGAGCGGGCATGATGTCGCTGAAAAGCTGGGATTGAAAGGCGCTGAAGATAACGCCCAGAATCACCGGGGCGGCGGCGCCGCTCACCACCGCGGTAATCAGATCCACCCGTACCACGTCCCGGAACGAGGTGCCGATGATAACCGCGGATTTGAAATCGTGCCCCGCATCGCCGGCCACCGCACAGGCCACGCTCACAAACACCACCACCATAAATACCGCCGCCATGGGAATTTCTCCCGGCATCAGGGCATAGGCCAAAGATACCAGTAATCCCACGAAAATGCCAAACTGTTCCAGGGGATTGATGTTGGTTTCCCCGGTCATGCGGGCCGCCACCGCCACCATCATCCAGGTCCCGGCCAGGGTGATGAACACCGCCAGCGGGGGAACCCCGGTCCAGAGAAGGATTGCCACGGCGGGAAGGACCGCCAGGGAGATCCACCATTTCCCGTTGCTGCGGGCGTCGAAGAATGGCCCGAAAATGCGTTTGATGCGCGGCACCACGTAACTCAGGAAAAATCCCACCCCGGAGCCCAGCACCATCCCCATTCCCAGATTTTGCACCCAAACCGGGGCCGTTGCCGCCGCCATGCCGTTATTCACCAGCAGGGGAACGATGATCAGCCAGCCCACGGCCGCCCCGCCCATCCAGGAGAAGCTGGCCCGGGGACCCAGGATATAACCGCTACCGATGGCCAGCGGCATGGGGAGCAGGGTAATAAAGATGCCGGCCGGCACCAGAAAACTCAGGGCAAATCCGGCCGGAAAATAAACGTCCCGCAGGAGGGCGAACAGGGCCGCCGAGGCGCCCAGAGCGGTTATCAGGCGCAGTTCCCGCCCCCCGGTTTTCCCGAGTTTCAGCAATTCCGCCCCGGCGGTCCCGGCGGGATAGGGCAGTTGTTCTTCGTCCACGAAGGTGGCTTTCATGGGGATGGCCAGCAGGATGCCCAAAACGGCGGCGCCGACGCACAAGAGGCTGAGGGGAAGGAGGTCGGGTATCTGCAAATCGGTCTGCCCGGCCTGCTGTAAAAAAATGATGCCGGGAATGGTAAAGGAAACCCCCGCGGCCACCAACCCGCCGATGCTGGCGCCGGCCTGGGCCACATTGACCTCATGAATATCGGTTTTGCGGCCGCGGTCCAGCAATTTGAGCAATCCGCCGCTCACCACCACCGAAAAAATTACCGGCCAGGGGGCAGCTCCGATTTTGAGCGCGATGTAACTGGTGCTCGCCAGCAGAAACAGGGAAAGGAAACTGGCGATAAGGGCGGCGCGCAGGGTAAGAGCGGATTTGTTTGAAGACATAAGCGGGGTTTCCTTTTACGGTTGGCCGATTTTACGACAACTAAAGATACAAAATCAAGCCTTTCCGCGTTCCCTTCCCCTGTAAAAGCATTGATTTGCGGGCCTCGCCTTAATATATTCCGCCCTTACGTAGTTTGTCGGCCCTGCAACCCAATGAGGGGGCAGTTTTCCCTCACCACCATCAATACGACGATTTTCATGGCAACCCTCCAGCTAAATCTGGATTCCCCGGTCAGGCAGATCCCTTATTTTATTGGTGATGATCTGTGGCGGGATCTGGTTGAGTTTTTAAGGGCGAATTTCGAGCGGCACAGCGTTTTTGTGCTGAGTGATGACAACATTGCCCGCCACTATCGGGACCGGGCCAGCGAGGTTCTGGATTCCCTGTCCCATTTTCGGGGGATGATCACCTTTCCCGCCGGAGAGGCCAGTAAATCCCGGGAGATGAAAGCCGGCCTCGAGGATCAGCTTCTCGGGCAGGCCGCCGGGCGGGACAGCGTCATTATAGCCATGGGTGGCGGGGTTACCGGAGATCTGGTCGGCTACCTGGCCGCCACCCTTCACCGCGGGGTTCCCCTGATCCAGCTGCCGACCAGCCTGCTGGCCATGGTGGACAGCAGCGTGGGCGGAAAGGTGGGCATCAACCACCCGGTGGGAAAAAACCTGCTCGGCGCTTTTTACCACCCCGCGGCCACCTTTGTGGACCTCCGTTTTCTCGCCACCCTGCCGGATGAAGATTTCCGCAGTGGTATGGCAGAGGTCATCAAATACGGCACCACTCTGGACGACGAATTCTGGCTGTATCTGGAAAAGAACGTCGACGCCATTCTCCGGCGGGAGCCGGATGCCCTGGCCCATATCGTCCGCACCAGCATCGCCTGGAAAATCCGGGTGGTTGCCGCGGATGAAAAGGAGGGCGATTACCGCTCTATCCTCAATTGGGGCCATACCGCCGGCCATGCCGTGGAAAAATTGAGCCATTTCCGCATTCCTCACGGTTTTGCGGTAGCGAGCGGAATGCGGGTAGCGGCGCGATTGTCTCAGCGATTGCTGGGATTCCCGGAAGAACGGGTGGCCCGCCTGGAGGCGCTGGTGCAGGCTTTTGGGCTGGACCGCTACCGCTGCAGCGATTTTGATCCGGAAGAGATCTGGCAGGTGATGACCGCCGATAAAAAGGCCCGCGGGGGGCAACCCCGCTTTACCCTGATGCGGGCCCCGGAAAAACCCGAATTGTTTTATCCCGTTGAAAAGCGAGAATTGTTTCATGTCCTCAAATATGCCTAAGATGTGCCTGAGCCTGATGCCGGAGAATAAAGCTCAGTTGACCAAAGGGCTGAAAGAATGCCTGGAAGCCGATCTGGTGGAAATCCGCCTCGATCTGATGCCGGATCTTGAGCTGGAGAGCTGGGTTCGCAAGTGCAAAAAACCGATGATCGCCACCCTCCGGAGCAAAAACGAGGGCGGGCACTGGAATGGGACCGCTAAAAATCGCCTGGAGATCCTCCAGGCAGCCGCCGATGCGGAAGTGGCCTATATCGATGTGGAATTCCAGCATGCCAAAACCCTGCTGAAGCAGCTCAAACGCACCGAAAAAACCCGCATCGTTCTTTCCCGGCACACCGAAGAACGCAATCCGGAAGAGCTGCGCAAAATGATGTTCGAAATGCAGCAGGTGCCTGCCGATGTCTACAAACTGATCTTCTCCGCCCAAAGTCTGCACGACAGCCGCAATGCCCTGACCCTCATCGAAGAGGCCAAAGCCAAAGGGCTGACGTTCGTTATCCACGCCATGGAGGTGCCCGGGCAGGTTTCCCGGATCCTGGGGGCTCTGGCCGGCAACGCCTGGACCTACGTTTCCCGCGAGGAAGCCGAAGAGACCGCCGGTGGGCAACTCTCCCTGCACGATGCCCGCCATTATTTCAATCTGCATCAGAAGAAGGTCGGGGAAACCCGCATCCTGGGGTTGGTAGGCGATCCCCTGCACCAAAGCAAGGGCTGGCGAATCCATAACCGCCTCTTTCAGGCGGTGCAGCAACAGCAGCCCGGGGCTCTTAAGGAGGAATACCTCTATTGCAACTTTCCCACCGGCAATCCGGAAGAATTCTGGAAGGACTGGTCGGGACAGTTGCACGGCCTCAGCATCACCATTCCCCACAAGGAAAGTATGCTGCGTTTTGCGGACGAACAGGCTCCCGAAGTGCGCATCTCCGGGGTCTGCAATACCCTGGTGCGAACTGCCAACGGCTGGCGTGCCCATAACACCGATTTGCTGGCTATCGAAGGCCTGCTGCGGCCCATCCGGGAGAGTATTCGCAACGGCGGCATGGTTATCGGGACCGGGGCCACCGCCCGCAGCGCCATTGCCGCTCTGAAACGCCTGGAAGTAACCCCCATTTTTGTGGTGGGGCGAAACGAAGAACGCGGCCGCATTTTGTCCAGCCTGTTCGGGGTGGATTTCCTCCACGAGGATGAGGTTCACTACGCCCGCGCCATGGTGGTTATCCAGACCACCCCGGTGGGCATGGTGCCCAGAATCGAGGAATACCCGGTCGGCACCTCGATGTTCCGCAAGGGGCGGGTGGTTATGGATGTGGTTTACAATCCCGCGGAAACGCGTTTCCTCAAGATAGCCCGGGGTCGCCAGTGTGAGATCATCAACGGGGTGGAAATGTTCCTTAATCAGGCTGCCCGGCAATTTGAGCTTTTCACCGGGGTAACCCTTCAGGGAGATCTGGTTCGCCAGGTTTGGGAAGAGGTGGGCTGAGGTTGCGGATCGTGCTGATCGGCTATAGGGGAAGTGGCAAAAGCACCGTCGCCACCCTGCTGGCCGGGCAATTGCATTGGCCGGTGGTCAGCACGGATAACCTGATCGTCCGGCAGACCGGGCGCCCGATTGCCGACTTCGTGCGGGAGGAAGGGTGGCCGGCTTTCCGCAAGGTGGAATCTACCGTTATAGCGGGCATAGATCCTGCTCTCCAACAAATAATCGACTGCGGCGGGGGGGTAATCGAATCCCCGGAAAATATGACCTGCCTGACGCAGGAGAGCACGGTGGTCTGGCTGAATGTCCCCGAGCAGGTGGTGCTCGAACGCCTGATGCGGGCCGGCGATCGTCCTCTGCTGAGCGAAAGCGATATGGCCGGCGATGTGCTCATCAATTACCGGCGGCGTTTGCCGCTTTACCGGCGCTATGCGGATCTGGAATTGAACACCGCCACCCGGACCCCCGCCCAGATTTGCCGCTCCATCACCGATTTTATAGCCAATCCCTCCTGACCCTCTTTTCGATTCTTATCCACGAAAGCGCAAAAGTTTTTCCCGGTTCCGTTTTTTCCGGACCCGGCGGGGACTTCTCTTTCGCGGCCCGGCGGCTTGGCGGTTTAACATGGGTTTGATTTGAAGCGCCGTATCCCATTTTCGTTTCTTAACCGCGAAAGCTCGAAATCGCGAAAGTTCTTCCCGGTTCGGTTTTTCCCGGACCCGGCGTGCCCTCTTTTTCGCGGCTTGGCGGCTTGGCGGTTTAACATCAGCTATCGGCTGAATGCTTGATTTTGCCTCTAATTTCAATAAAAACCTATGATAAACGCCTTGGCTGTTTCCCCGAAAAACCAGAATCCCCCAAAAAAGCATGAGAAAATTCCCGCGCCGCCAGTCTCTACCATACTAAACCGTTAGCCGCAAAAATGGCAACCTTTGGGGTAGATCACTCCCGGTGGTCGAATAATTGTTTACCGTTAGGGGTCTGCATGTGGCTTTGCCGGAGAGCAGCCGTATTCCGGCAGAATGGTGCAATGATATGTTTTATTTAAAACAGGAAGGTTAAGATGAGTTCTATTTTAAGGAAAACCGCGCTTTTGATGTTGGGGATGGGGCTGTTGTTCTGGTGGGGATGCAGCGAGGACGGGGCTGGTCCCAATCCCAACGCCGATATCCCCAGCGACCCGCAAAACGTAACGGTTCCGGAAACCGCCGTTAACAACCTGAGACCCACCGCTACCTTTGCCAAAACCGCAGAAAATGAAGATCGCATCCGGATGAACCTGCTGGGGCTGTTAACCGGAGACGGCGCGACCTTTGTTCCGGAATACAACGCTGAGGACCCGCAGGAAAGCAATATCTTTGTGTTAGAAGACGGTACCGTCAAAGGGCTGAAAATCACCGACGGCGGTTCTGTAAATCTGCCCATCGACATGGTTTTTACCGTGGATAATTCCGGCAGCATGGGGCAGGAAGCCGATTCGGTGGCGGGGGGCATTACTGAATTTGCCCAGTTCCTCTCCGATCAGGGCTTCGATATCCAGTTCGGATGCGTGGGATACGACGGCTATGTGAGCGGGGCGATTAACCTGACCGATTACGAAGCGCTGAACGCCTTTCTCAACCAACGGCTGCTTTTTCCCGGGGGACCACCGGTAACGGGCATTAACCGAACCAACGGTTTTACCGGTGCGGACAGCGCAACCTTCGACAGCCTGCGCTACTACTACGGAACCGGCGGGGAAAACGGCATCGCCGCCATCTTTTTTGCCGAACACCATTTCTCCTGGCGCCGAAACGCATTGCGTATTTACGTCAATTTTACCGACGAGCCTTCCCAACCGGGCCTGGATTACAGCTGGAGTACCGATACGCTTTGTTCGGTAATGCCCGGGCGGGCCACCATCCACACCGTCTGGAGCAACGGAGACACCACTAATTTCGGCACCGAAACCCCCTTGCGGTTTGAAAAACCCTGGCGCATGAGCGAATGCACCGGCGGCGAGCTTCGCGTTTTCGACCGTAATGCCACCGGACTGACCCTGCTGGATCTGCCGGTCACCAACGTGGTTAGCGGCAGTAAACTGGTGGAATTCGTTTCCTCCTCACCGGGCGGGGTTCATACCCTGGAAATCGTGGTGCGCAACGGCGATACCGATGACGGCCGAACGGTTTATGAGGGAATTGAGTATTAGAGATCTGCTGCGGCAGGATGAAAAACAATGCGGGACGGCGGTTTGCCCAATCCCGCATTGCGGTATTTATTCGTAGCGCAGAGAAACCACCGGGTTGGCAATGGCGGCCCGGTAGGACTGGTAACTTACCGTGAACAGGGCGATCAGAAGTGCAGCAAAACCCGCTCCCACAAACAGCACCGGGTTGATGGAAATCCGGTAGGCAAAATTGCCCAGCCACCGGTCCATAACATACCAGGCTACCGGCCAGGCCAGCACATTGGCCAAAAGCACCAGGCCCAGAAATTCCACTGACAGCATTTTCACGATATCCCCGATGGAAGCGCCCATCACCTTGCGGATGCCAATCTCCTTGGTGCGCTGTTCCGCGGCAAAGGCCGCCAGCCCGAACAGACCCAGACAGGCGATAATAACTGCCAGAACCGAAAATAACCCGAAAATTTCCCCCAGTTTGATTTCCGCCAGGTATAAATCGTTCCACTCCTGGTCCAGAAAGGTATAGGTAAAGGGGAAGTCGCCCACGAAGCTGCCCCACTTGTCTTCGATAAACCGCAGGGTTGCGGGTAAATCCTGGCCGGAAATATTGACGGCAAAGGTTTGGATGGCCTCCTGATTGAGCAGAAAAATAATGGGATCCACTTTGTTGTGCAGAGATTCGAAATTGAAATCCGCCGCCACCCCGATCACCGTGCCGTGGCGCGGGCCGTATTGGAATTTTTTGCCGATGGCTTCCCGGTTGCCCGCCCAGCCAAAGGCCCGCACCGCCGTTTCGTTGATGATAAAGGAAGCGGAATCATCCGCGGGATGGTCCCGGGAGTAGCCGCGACCGGCGACCAGCTTCAGACCGAAAGTCCGGAAATAATCCCAGTCGTGTTCCACCACCGCCAGCCGGAAACCGGTGCGAATCCGCTCGCCTTTTTCATCGGTGATCTGCACCCCCCAGGAATTCAGAAGGTTGTCGGAAGGGATCAACCGGGCCCCGGAGACGCTGTTAACGGCAGGATGCTCCATGAGGGCATTTTTAAAGGCCTCGCTGCGGGCAGCCAGATCCTCGTTGCCGGGCAGCAGCAGAACGTTTTCCTTCCGGAAACCCAGGTCCCGGGTCTGGAAAAAGCGCACCTGCTGGTATACCACTCCCATACAAATCAGCAGGGCAATGGATACCGTAAACTGCATGACCACCAGAATACGCCGGAATAAGGCCGTGCCACCGCTGCCGGTCCGGGTATTTTGCTTCAGGATGGAGAGGGGCCGGAATCCCGAAAGGAAAAAAGCGGGATAGGAACCTGCCAGCAAGGCCACCAAAACAATCAGCAAAAGCAGACCCACGAGAATAACCGGATCGCTGAAAAAGGCAATACGCAGCTCCTTGCCGATAAAACTGTTGAACCAGGGCAGGAGCATCTCCACCATGGCAATGCTCAACAAAGCCGCCATAGTGGTGATCAGCAGGGATTCCCCCAAAAATTGCAGGGCGACGTTTCCGCGGGTGGCCCCCATAACCTTGCGCATCCCGATTTCCCGGGCGCGCTTGGCGGAGCGGGCGGTGGCCAGGTTCATGAAGTTGATGCAGGCGATCAGCAGGATGAAAAAGGCAATAATGGCGAAAAGGTAGATGTTGGTGATGTCCCCGTTGGCGCTTACCTCGGAATTGAGGTGAGAGTGGAGGTGGATATCCGCCACCGGCATCAGGTGCAGCAGGTTGCTTTGGTGGGGTTTCCTGCCGCTGGGGTCGATCTCCCGGCCGGCGGCAATGGCCGCCGCGGTAAGTTGCTTGTCGAGAAATTCCGGGAACCTCTCCCGCAGCAGGGAGCCCGGCAGGTTGGGATGCAACTTCACGTAAGTCAGAAAATTGTTGCTGCCCCAGTTGGTGCGGAAATAGGATTCCCCCAGCATGGGAATCAGGGATTTGAAAGAGCCCAGAACCCCGTAGCGGAAATGGGAATTGACGGGCGGGTCCTGGACCACACCGGTTATCTTTAAATCCAGCTCTCCATTGTAGTTAATGGTCTTTCCCAGAATGTCCGCGCTGCCGAAAATTTTTTGGGCGATGGCCTGGGTCAGCACCAGGCAATTGGGCTCGCTAAGGGCCGTTTGCGGGTCGCCCTGGATAAATTTGATCCCGAAAATATCGCTAAAACTGTTTTCCGCCCAGAAAAGCCGGTCCTCGATAAAGGTCCGGTCCCCGATTTTCAGGCGAACCTCCCGGTCCTGAATCACCCGGGCCCCCTTGTCTATAATGTTGGGATAATCCTGCATCAGCAGGGGCAGAATGGGCGGGGCGACCCGCGCCAGATGCAGGCTGGTTTGCCCGTCTTCGTTCAGCCAGGAGCGGGAGATGCGGTAGAGTTGCTCGTTGTCCGGCTGGAAACGGTCGTAACTGAGTTCATCCCGCACGTAAAGCAGAATCAGGATTACGCAGGCGATCCCCAGCGCCAGGCCCAGTATGTTGATTAGCGAATAGGCTTTGTTTTTGATCAGGTTGCGCAGGGCAACCTTAAGGTAATTGCCAAACATAATGGCGCTCCCGATGGTAAAAAGGTTCTAGATTTTCAGGGCATCCTGAACGTTGACCCCCACCATCTGCCCGTCGAAGAGGTGGATGGTGCGATGACCGTATTCGGCATACATGGGGGAGTGAGTGACCATCACGATGGTGGTGCCTTTTTTATTTAGGCTGGTCAGAAGGCGCATCACCTCGTCCCCATGGGCGCTATCCAGATTGCCGGTGGGTTCGTCGGCAAAAATGACCTTGGGCTGGGATACCAGGGCCCGGCCGACCGCCACCCGCTGCTGCTGACCTCCGGAAAGCTGCTGGGGGTAATGTTTGCGGCGGTGGATGATCTCCATCTGTTTAAGAATATCCTCCACCCGTTCCTGACGCTCCCGGGGACTCAGCCCCAGATACAACAGCGGTAGTTCGACGTTCTCGAAGACGGTCAATTCGTCGATGAGGTTGAAGCTCTGGAATACGAAACCGATGTTCTTTTTGCGCAAGGCGGCCCGCTGGCGCTCGTTCATGCGGGAGATATCCTCCCCCTCAAACAGATAGGCCCCCGCGCTGGGGCTGTCCAGCATGCCCAGAATATTGAGCAGGGTGGATTTGCCGCATCCCGATGGCCCCATGATGGACACGAATTCTCCCTGCTGGATTTCCAGGGAAATATTGTTGAGGGCGGTGGTTTCGATTTCCTCGGTGATGTAAAGCTTCTTTAAATTGATGGTTTTGATCATGATGGTTACCTCTTTCGCCGCGACCGGCATTTCAGGCTGGTTAGCAATGGTCTCAATGTTCGATTTTACTGGGGATCAACGCGCCTTAGTTCAAATTGATTTTATCGGCCCGATCAAAATTGACGTAGGAACTGGTGATGACCTTCTCTCCGGGAACCAATCCCTCAAGGATCTCAAATTGTCCGGGATTCTGGCGTCCCAGGCGAACCTCCCGCCTGGTGGCCGAATTACCGGAGGGGTCCAATACATAAACCCACCGCCCCCCGGTGTCCTGGTAAAAACTGCCCCGCGCCACCCATAGGGCTTTTTCCCGCTCTCCCAGGCGCAACTCCACCACCACGCTCTGCCCGCGCCGCAGGCCGTCCGGGGCGTGCTGCAAAAATCGCATTTCCACGTCGAATTGGTTGTTGAGGATCTCCGGATAAATTTTGTCGATCACCAGACGGTATTCGGCATCGTTAAGGGAGAAAAAACCTTCCTGACCGGTGGCGATGCGGGACAGGTAATACTCATCCACCGATGCCCGGACCTTAAAGCCGTCCAGCACATCCACCTGCCCCAGCCGCTCTCCCTGCGGTTTGGATTCCCCGATCTCGGCGTTCAGACTGGTCAATTGCCCGGAAATGGGGGCGCTGATGGTCAGGTTGTCCAGCTTGCCCCGGGCCAGACTCAGATTGTTTTCCATACGTTTTAGTGAGGCTTCCAACTGGTTAACCTGAATGGTGCGGAACAGGGAATCCTGCCGGAAGGATTGGATGGCCAGCTTTCGTTTGCGGGTCAGATACTGCAACTCGTCGCCCAGGTCTTCGTGCGCTTCCCGGGAAATCAAATCCTCGTCAATCAGGGATTCGCTGCGCCGGAAACGGCGTTCCAACTGCCTGATCTGATAGTTCAGTTCCAGCAGTTGTCCCTGTAAATCCAGGCTGTTCTGCTCCATGGCCAGGCGGGTGTTGCGCAGGTTATTGGCGGCGTCGAACAACTCCGCTTCCCGAAACATGATGTCCAGCAGCAGGTTGGTGTTGCCCAGGCGCAGGATGGGATCGCCCTCCCGCACCATGGTGCCGGCCTCGACGTATCGCTCTTCCACGCGTCCCCCTTCCACCGCATCCAGATAGACGGTGGTGAGGGGAATAACCGTGCCGGTGAGGGGAATGTTTTCCTGAAAATTACCCTGGTGCACTTCCGAGATAATCAGGCTGTCCCGCTTAATATCGGCTTCGCTGAGGTGTTCGCCCCAGATCAGGCGGTAGAGCAGGAACAGGCCGGCAAATCCGGCCAGGGTTATCGCCGCCAGCCGGGCAGGAGAAGCCTTTTGTTTTTCAATAATCCGGTCCATTCGTACGCCACGCTTCAGTTTGCACCATATTCTTCAGAACGAACCCAATTCAATTGCCGTGCCAGAGAGGTGACCCAAAAGCCCAAAGACCGGTAGGATGGAGGGATTCGCCTTTATTAATTATTGTTAATAAATGATTTGATTGCGATTTGAATGGCCCTGTGGCGGGGTGGGAAATTCGATCCGGGGTGGCAGGGGATCAAATATTTTGCGGCAGCGGCGGCTTCACGGGTGTTCGCTGGCGATACAGGGGTGTTCGGAAATGAACACTTTTTGGAAACCTTTCCCGCCAAAATCCGCTAATGAAGGCAGGCGCCTCAGCCGCCGGAGAGGCAATTCGCGTGGAGGTTGCCGGGTTGTTTTGCCGAACCCGTCCCAACGGCAAACGGTTTCACCAAAGGGAGATCTGCCAGCCATGATTGATGCCAATATCCTGATTGTCGACGATGACCGCGACGTTCTTCTTGCCGCCAGAATGCTCCTGAAGCAGCACTATCAGAACGTCCGGGTGGAGGCAGATCCAGCGCAGATTCCCGGCCTGATGGCCACTCGCTTTTACGATGCCATTCTGCTGGATATGAATTTTACGGGGCCGGGAGATGAGGGGGAGGAAGGTTTTTACTGGCTGGAGGAAATCCGCCGCATTAACCCGGACAGCAGCGTCATTTTTATAACGGCCTTCGGGGACCTGGAAAAGGCGGTTGCGGCCATCAAGAGAGGGGCAGTGGATTTTGTGGTAAAACCCTGGCAGAATGAGAAGTTGCTGGCGACCGTGGCGGCGGCGGTTCGCCTGAGCCAATCGCGCCGGCAACTGCAACAGGTCCAGGATCGCGAATCCCGCCTGGCGCAGGATCTGGACCGTCCGTTCTCGGAGATTGTCGGTACCAGTCCGGCTATCCGGGCGGTGTTCGAGACCATTCGCAAGGTCGCTCCCACCGAGGCCAATGTCCTGATAAGCGGGGAAAACGGCACCGGAAAGGAACTGGTCGCCCGGGCCCTGCACCGCTATTCCGCACGGGCGAGTGAGGGATTTATCAAAGTCGATATGGGGGCGTTGAGCGAAACCCTGTTCGAAAGCGAGTTATTCGGGCACGAAAAAGGGGCTTTTACCGATGCCAAAACCAGCCGGGCCGGCCGCTTTGAAATTGCCGGCGGGGGCACTCTTTTCCTCGATGAAATCGGCAATCTGTCCCTACCCCTGCAGAGCAAACTACTGACGGTTTTTCAGAACCGGAAAATTACCCGGGTGGGCAGCAACCGGGAGCTGGATGTCGATATCCGTTTAATCTGCGCCACCAATGTCGATCTGCCCGGACGGGTAGCCCAGGGCAGGTTCCGCCAGGATCTGCTTTATCGCATTAATACCGTGGAAATCATTTTGCCGCCGTTACGCGAGCGGGGGGAGGATATTGCTCTGCTGGCCGGACATTATCTGAAACAATTTGCTCAAAAATATCAGCGGAACATTACCGGTTTCGCGCCGGCAACCCTGGAAGCCCTGGCCCGGTACCCCTGGCCCGGGAACGTTCGGGAGTTGCAGCACGCCATGCAGCGAGCGGTAATCCTGACCGACGGCGAGCTGCTGCAGCCCGGAGACTTTCCCTTCAAGGCCACCAGCGCCGGCGAGGACCTCCGGCCGGAGTCCCTGCACCTGGAAACCCTGGAAAAAGAAGCCATCCGGAAGGCCCTCAAAAAGAACGGCGGCAATATCAGCCAGACCGCACGGGAACTGGGCCTTACCCGGGCCGCACTTTACCGGCGTATGGAAAAATTTAACCTGTAGGGCGCGTCGTTAAGGGCCTTCGATCATAAACCGCGAAATCGCGCTTAAAGGGCAGAAACGGATTCCCTTGCGTAACAAAAGTTGAAAATTGGAAATTATGGGGATCGACGGCGTTCTGCGAAGCGATCCGAAAGGTGATATGTTGCTCAGGAATTTTCGCGTCAAGCTGGTGCTGCGCATTGCGGTGATTCTCCTGACCACCGTGCTGATCGGCATGGTCCTGCTGAGAACCGAATGGCGCATGGCCGTGCTGATCCTGATCCTGTTGCTTTTCTGGCAAATCTGGGAGCTGATCCGCTTTGTCGACAAGACCAACCAGGATTTGGAGCGTTTTTTCGACGCCATTCGCTATTCGGATTTTACCCAGAGCTTTTCGGTGGAGGGATTGGGAACCTCCTTCGACGGCCTCAAGGCCGCTTTTTCGCGGGTTTTCGAAGCTTTTCAGGAAACCCGGGCCGAGAAGGCGGCTCAGGCCCGTTATCTGGAAACAGTCGTTCAGCATGTTCGCACCGGTCTGATCGCCTTTCGCACCGGGGATAACCGGGTAATTCTCTATAACAATGCCGCCCGCCGCCTCCTGCAGCTCCCATTTTTAAACGATCTGGAAGGCCTGCGCGTTTTGGGGGCGGATCTGCCCGGGGTTTTGGAATCCCTGCCTTCCGGGGGGCGCTCCCGGGTGTCTCTGTCCGGCGAGATGGATTCTCTGGAACTGGTGCTGGCAGCTACCGAATTTGTAATGGGGACCGAGCGGATCAGGCTGGTTTCTCTACAGGATATCCGGGGGGATCTGGACTCCCGGGAACTGGAGGCCTGGCAAAAACTCATCCGGGTGCTCACCCACGAAATGATGAACTCCCTGACCCCTATTGCCTCCCTCTCCGCAACCGTTCGGGGATGGGTTTCTCCCGGGGAGGGGATGAGTCGTGAGAATCTGGAGGATCTGCAGACCGCCATGGAAGCGATCCGAAGGCGCAGTGAGCATCTGATGACCTTTGTGGGGAATTATCGCCGCCTCACCCGCGTTCCGGTGCCCCAAATGCAGGTGTTTGAGGTGGCGGAGCTCTTTAACGGGGTGTGCGAATTGTTTCGGCGGGATTTACCGGCCCCGATCCGGCTGGCGGTAACGGTATCCCCCGAAAACCTGAGCCTCAATGCGGATCCGGCTTTGCTGGAGCAGGTGCTGATTAATCTGGTGAAGAATGCCGCCGAAGCGATCGGGGAAAAGCCGGGGGAAATCCGGTTGGCGGGTTTTCTGGACGATTACGGTCGGGTAATCCTGCAGGTCCGGGACAACGGGCCGGGGATTCCCCCGCGGGTTCGCGAGCAGATGTTTATCCCCTTTTTCACCACCAAACCGGAAGGCAGCGGGATCGGTTTGAGCCTCTGTCGCCAGATTATTCGCCAGCATGCCGGCAGCATCACCGCGATTTCCCGCTCCGGGGACACTTCCTTCACCATGCGCTTTTAGGGCGTGCTGACAGCCTGGCAGGGTTTGCCAGAAAGGACTTTCTCCTTTTCCGGTCCCGCACTTCCGTGGAAGGCGAACGGTCCGAAATTTTTTGAGATTGATGGTCGTGCCCCCAGGTGGTAATTTACCCCCGTAGGAACTTTTGACCTTCTAAAGCGGAGAATTGCCATGACCCTCATCCCGGATCTGACCGCTTACATCAAAGCCCGGATTGCCGAGTTTGACGATATTTCCCCCTTGCGGCAACGGGAATTGCGGGAGCTGGCCCGCCACGTTGGCGAACAACGGGATCGTAAGCAGGAAGCGCATCTGATATTTATCTGCACCCACAATTCGCGCCGCAGCCATCTCGCGCAGGTGTGGGCGCAGGTGGGAGCTGCTTATTACGGGATTGATCATCTCCACGCCTATTCCGGCGGCACCGAAGCCACCGCCTTCAACCCGCGTGCGGTATGGGCCCTTATGGAGGCGGGCTTTGAGATTGAAAAGGCCCACAACGAGCACAATCCCCTGTACACCCTGACCTTTTCCAGCGCGCGCGAACCCCTGCAGTGCTTTTCCAAAAGATTTGATGATCCGGTAAATCCCCAAAAAGGCTTTGGGGCGGTGATGACCTGTTCGGATGCGGATGAAGCCTGTCCACTGGTGCCGGGCGCATCGGCCCGTTTTGCGATTCGCTATGTGGATCCCAAGCTGGCCGACAACACCCCTGCGGAAGCAGAGACCTATCTGGAACGCTGCCGGCAGATTGCCCGGGAAATGCTTTTTGCCCTGTCCAGCGTGCCCCGGAACTGAGCCCGGTAGCGGACCTTAACCAGCGGAAGCCACTTTGGGGAAATGGACCCCGGCCCCAAAGCATGACGGGGTGACGGTCACGAGATCTGAATTGGCAGGGTCAGCAGGCTCTAATCAAAATCCCAATTGTCCCGGGGGCGCCGGCGGGGCGCTACCGCCAGATTGAGCCCGATCCGGAATTGTTGATTATCCCTGCTACCGTCGATTTGCCCAAAGGTAAAGCGCTCCTTCAGATAACCGCCGGTGGCAAAAAGGCCCATCCCTTCGCGCCGCCACAGCAGGAATTCCCCACTCAGGGTAAAGGTCTGCAAACGGGGTTCTTCCCCGTCAACCACGTTGCGTTCCGAATAACCTGCCTCGATGTAACCGCGCAGCCCCATCCCCAAACGCATCAGGGCCCCGTAACCGACCTGCAAACCCCGATAGGTTTGGGTCGTCAGAGAATCCGCAAAAGGGTAGTTGGCCCGGCCGGTTTCCAGGTTTCCCGCTCCTAAAATGCCAAAAACCGCCGGGTGCAAATAGGCCCTGGGGCGTCCCATACGCCGGCCGATGCCCGGGCGGATTTCCGCCCAGCGATCCAGGGATTCCGCCAGCCCCTGCCGGTTGAAGTCTGCCAGAGTGGCCCCCAGATAATACCAGCGGCGTTGGATCGATCCTTCTCCCAGGGTAAAGCGGTAGCGGAAATTGCTGGAATCGTCGGCGATGCCGGTGCGGATGCCCCCGGCAAAGTAGAGGGTGCGAAATCCGATCAGGGAGGTTCCCTGGAAATAGGAAAACATGTACTCCCGGATATCGCTGTCCGGGAAATGCTGATACGCCACTCCGAAATTCTGGGGCCCGCCGCCCGGTCCACCACGGCCTCCCCGCCTTTGGGCAAAAAGGTCGCTGGTCAGAAAGAGCATCAAAAACAACAGCCAGAATACGGCTTTGGGGTAAGGGCGGTAGTGAAAATGCATGGGATACCTTTGGCGGTAATTCGCGCTTGCGCGGTTTCGCGGTTAAATGGGATTTCGTCGCCTAAAACCAGATATTAAGACAGCAATACCGGGAAAATAATTTCACTTTTCTACGGAAAATACCATTTTTTTGCCATCTCTCACGGCGTTTCGATTTCGATCGATTATTATGGGTAGCAAACTTCACCCTTCGTCTCATAGACATCTTAAGGAGCAAACATGCCTTTTCAAAGCGAGCTTCAACTCGCCATCGACGCGGTCCGCAAAGCCAGCGCGCTCTGCAAACGCGTCCAGGAAAACCTGATCGACAGCGATACCGTTCAAAAAAATGACAAATCCCCGGTTACCATTGCCGATTTGGGAACCCAGGCAGTGGTCAATATCGCGATCCGCCAACAATTTCCTGATGCCGCCATGATCGGTGAGGAAGACAGCAAGGTATTGCGCGAGAATCCCGGGCTGAGTGCCAAAGTGGTGGAGCTGGTGCGGGAAATCCATCCCGGGATAGAAGAAGAAGCGGTCTTCTCGGCTATCGATTTTGGATCTGCTCAGGATACCGGCGGTCGCTTTTGGACCCTGGACCCCATCGACGGAACCAAGGGGTTCCTGCGCGGGGACCAATACGCCATTGCCCTGGCCCTGGTAGAGGAAGGCCAAGTGGTGATGGGGGTGCTGGGTTGCCCCAATTATCCTCTGGAGCCCGACAATCCCCTCAACAAGGGGGCATTGTTTTATGCGGTTAAGGGTGAGGGTGCCTGCGAATTACCGCTGGGGGGTGGGGCAGAACGCAAGATAACCACCGACGGTCAAGCCGATCCGGCCCAGGCCCGCTTTTGCGAATCGGTGGAAGCCGCCCATGCCAGTCACGATACCCACGCCCGGATCGGAGAGATGGTGGGCATCAGCGCCCCGCCCTACCGGATCGACAGCCAGTGCAAATATGCCGCGGTAGCCCGGGGGGATGCTTCCATTTACCTGCGCCTTCCGCGAAATCTGGTATATCGCGAAAAAATTTGGGACCATGCCGCCGGCGTTATCGTTGTGGCAGAAGCAGGGGGCCGGATTTCGGATTTCAGCGGCAATCCCCTGAATTTTGGCCGGGGCTCACGTTTGGAGGACAATGTCGGCATTCTGGTGAGCAACGGTCCCCTGCACGGGAAAACCCTGGAAGCCATTGAACAGGTGGTAGATCTGGGAGAGTAAACGGAGCCGGCATTCG
Organism: Calditrichota bacterium; assembly: GCA_020434205.1. Lineage (GTDB taxonomy): Bacteria > Calditrichota > Calditrichia > RBG-13-44-9 > J075 > JAGRBF01. Next base: position 19,156 of record JAGRBF010000098.1, read on the forward strand.
AAAGATTGCCGGGATGACGAAGTAGCCACATTACAATTAACAGTCTACCAGGGGCCGGTTATCAGCCGGCATCCCCAGCCGGAATGGGTCTGCTTGTCCTTTTGGCGGCCAAAGGTGGGGGGACGGTAAAAGGCCCGGACCCCCAGGGTCGGCAAATCTTCCCCGATTTGTGGGAAACTCTGGCAATCCTGGCAATCCCCTTCCGGCAAGGCCGGGGAAATGGCGGGGAAACGCGCCAACAGCGATTCAATCCCGGGCAGTACCATCCGGGTTTCGAACAGGCTCAGGGTAACCGCCGTTTCGGTCCGGCTGCAAAGTCTGTCAAATGCTTCCCGGGAAAATGCTGTGACAAGCTGCGATAACCCCGGATCCGATCGCTGTAAGAGGGGCAGCAGGATATCGCTGTCGATATGAGAGAGGTGCAGGCGTCCGGGGGAAGCGAGAATAAATCGGGAAAGAGGTCCCAGCGTCGCGACAAATTGGGGGGTGGCGTTATTGCAGGTGGAGAGGGTCAGTAAATCCAGACAGGGCCGCGCCTTAAACCCGCCGTAGAATTGCCCTAAACCTTCCGCGAAAGTCGTCAGGGAAAACGGGTGGTGGCGATGCGATGCATGATAGGCGCCCGGAGCGGTTAGCGGTATTTCGTGTCCGTAGAAAAAGAACATCTTTGAGGTGTGGCCGTCCGCGACGGAATTTTGCCGGAAAAAGCGGCTCTCCCAGCCCCACACCGAGTCCCCCTTCGCCCAGAAATAATCCTTCCTGGCAATCTGTTGCCCCCCGCGAAAATGATAAACAGTTCCGTCTTTCTGCGGCCAGAAAAAAAAGAACTTGCGGGCCGGTTTAAGATGGAATACGAAAACCTCGGCCTGGGGGAGTCCTTCGCCGAGGGCAAGGGCCTGTTGCAGAGCCCCTTCATCAGCCCGGAGGGCTTGCCCTTCCCGATCGTGATAGAGGTAGCTGCCGTCCCCGTGAATTGCGAAAACCAGCGAATGCGCCACAGGTCCTTGAGGGGGCGTTGGTGAGGGGGAAGTGCCCGGGGGGGATAACGTCTGGCGGGGGCCACAGGCCAGCAAAAGCCCGCAGCCTAACAGCCATAGAAGATACTTGCCTGTAAAAAACCGCATAAGTGCAAACCTGGTGAGGTATTCTGTAGGTTGGTGGCGGCCCGGGTTTAAGCGGTAACCCGCCTGCAGCGAAAACTGCGGCGGGGGAACCGTAAACATTTGGGCATTCTAAAGCAGCAAGAGAATAATGATAATCAGCAGGGCGGTAGTGAGGCTGATGGTAAAATAGCGCTCCGCCTGTTCCATATCCTGAACCGCATAATCGGCAAACTGATTCAATTGCTGATCGGGAACCGCGCTGAAGCCGTTGCGACCGTTCAGCTCATCACTTTTTTCGGTCAGGCTTTCCTGGAATTTCCGGATGGCGTCCAAATCCTGCCCGGTGGCGGCGGGGAGAGAGCGGGCTTTTTCCATCACATTGTCCAGCTTTTTAAAGGCGTCGTTCAGAATCTGGCGCTTTTCCTGAGGGGTCTGGGCGTCTTTTGCAGCCTGGCTGGCCTGATTAAGATGTTCTTTAAAGGCATTCTGGGCCCGGGTTCCCAAATCCTCAGCCAGGGCGGGTGTTAACAACAGAAAACTGAAAAAAGCAATAAAAAGTAGCCTTATGGCGTTCATATTAAATCCTTTGGTTAGGGGTTGGCATGGGTTTCGTCTCGATTTGCAACGGCCTCTCAAACAGTCCGGAAGCCTTCTGATCACCTGAACATTATAAGCGTCCTTACGGCGTGTTGATAATCATCTAAATTG
>JAGRBF010000676.1 GCA_020434205.1 Calditrichota bacterium
CGGGAAGCAAAGGGAAGCCTGAGAGGAACGGATGTCGCGACTGGCCTGGGTTCTGCTTTGCGTGTTTCACTCGTTATCCCTCGCCCAGTCTCCGCGTAGCCTTCCCTCCCCGAAAGAACTTCCCGGATTTTTGTTGAAGGGAATTGCCGCCGGGGATTATCAGGCGGGAAGCCCGCTGGAGTACCTGCCCCTCAGCGCCGCGGAGGTGCCCCTTCTGCCGGCGCCGGGAATAAAGGCGCGCCCGCATTTATTCAACGATTATCAGCTGCAGGGGGTCGCTTTCCGCCAGAACCGCGAACCGCTGGCCAGCTGGCTGGCGGCGCTGGAATCCCAGGTTGCCCCTTTATTAAACGGAACCCCTCCCAACCCCGCCGGCCTCCTGCAAACGCGCAGCGAAAATATCAAAGCCCTGGCTTTTTTATTCCGCCACAGCGCAGACCCCGGCTACCTGGACGCCCTGATTTCCCAGTTGGAGGCCATTCCTCCCGCCCCGGCCCTGTACAATCTGGAAGGGGGGCCCGGGGGCAGTGGCTGGGGAGACTATCTGCAATCGGCAGAAGCATTGATCCCGCTCTGCGTGGCAACGGACCTGGTTTATGGCGATCTCCCCCCGGAATTGGCGCTGCGCCTGCGCCGAATTTTTCAGGAGGTAGCCGGCCAACTTTACCGGGGCATCACCCTCACCCCTCACAATAACCACGTTCTGGTGATGAGCACTGCGCTGATCACCTACGCCCTCTTCGAGGAGGTTCCGGAAGAATTCGGCCACCTCAGCCGGCAGATGATCTGGCAGCGCGGGTTTACCTATCTCTCCCATGCCCTGGGGTTGATCGCCCCGGACGGCGGTTACGCGGAAGGGGTTTATTACGCCCATTATATCGCCGGCTATCTGATCTCCCTGGCGGTTTATCTGGAGAACAGCACCGGGATCCGCCTTTTTCGCCATCCCCGTCTGGAGCGATTTGTCCACTGGCTGATCAGCAATCAGGCCGGCCCGGGAAGCAACTATCCCCTCTTCGACGACGCCTTCCGCAATGCCCCGGTTTTTCTGGGGCCGGTTCTGTCCCAGTCCCGCCAGAAGGACTACTGGGAAGCAGCCATGGCGGCCAATCCGCCCGACCAGGCGGCTAAAAATCTGGTGGAAGGCATTATCATGTACACCGGTAACGGCCAGGCGGTTGTGCCGCAGGGTCTTCCCGAAACGGTATTTTTTCCGGACATCGGGGAAACGGTCTTCCGGGATGGAGTGCTAAATCCCGGGGTTTTTGCGGCGTTCCTGGGGGAGCGGAAACCCTGGTTTGCCGATCGCCACGAGCATATCGACCCCATGGCCTTTTCCTACAGCGTCCGGGGGGAAGCGCTGATTGTCGACGCCGGCTATGGCGCCGGCACCGGGGACCCCAGCCGGCGCTGGTTTACCAGTCCCATGGCCAGCGGCGGTTTTCTGGTAGACGGGATGGGTCCCGATCGCAATCCAATTTACGGGGATGCCCCGGAAGCGGGATTTTCCAACGCCTTTAGCACCCCAAACCTGGCCGGGGTTCGCCTGCAACACGCTATCCGCGGGGTGAGCCTTGAGCGGCAGGTTTTTTTTCTGGACCGCCACCTGCTGGTGATGGCGGATCGCTTTGAGGGCGGCAGCGACCGGCGGGTGGCCATCAACCTGCATGTCCCGGCTAAAATTCGGGAAGCCGGCCCCCACCGGCTAACCCTGCAGGGAGAGCAGGCCCGCGCCAATATGCTGACCCTCACCTACCCCGCCCCCGGGCCGGAACGGGTCCGGGATTTTTCCCTGTCCACCATCAATAATGGAACCCGAACCATCAGCAATCTGCAGTTGGAACAGCGGGCCCAACGGGGCGCCTTTCTGACCCTGATCTCCCCTGAAAACCCCGGCAGGGAAACCCTTACCCGCCCCCTGACGATTACCGGAGAGGCCAGCGGCTACCAACTGATTTTCCCGGACAGCGGGGTGGTTGTGGAAGCAATCCAGGGCAGCGGGGGCAACTTCCGGACCGATCGCTGGGCCGGCGACGCAAGTGCCGCAGTCCTCAGCTACGGCCCGGCGGGAAACCTGCAAGGGCTGATCCTCATCCAAGCCACCCATTTTGAGAGCCCCCACATTCAAATCCGGGCGGATATCCCCATTACCCTGGCCTTGCGCAAAAGCGACACGGATGGCTGGCAGGGATACTGGCAGTGTCCCGGAAATGCCGGGACGGTGAGGGTGCGATTCTCAGGTTTGGGCGAGGAGAACCTCCTCTTTAATCGCCAGCCCCTGCAGCCGGTGGCCAGGGACAAGGCCGGCTCTCTCTTCGAATTGAGCGGCTCCGGCTCCCTGGAAACCGGTATAAACCGCAACCCGGTTTATCTCCCCATTCCCCTACTGCCCACGCCGGAATGGGGAGAATGGCTCGCTCAGGGCGGCGCAAGCCGGCCGGTCCATCCCAACATCGCCCCCCGGGAACGGGCTCTGGCGGTAGCCAGGGTTTCCGGAGCAATGATGCAGGGTTTCCGGGAGGCCTACCGCTATTGGAACGACGAGTGGTTTAACGGCAGCGATTGGCTGACCCAAACCCTCTATACCGTCCAGGGTATCGGGCAGAACAGCTACAGCAAGCGGGAAGCCAGCACCTACAGCCCGCATCTGGCCCATCGTTACCGGCTGGGTATGGGCAGTGCGGAAAGAGGGTGGGATATTGAAGAAGCGGGAAGCTGGTCGACCGAGGGTTGGGAACTGGCCGATTTGCGGCTTCGCGCCAACACCCGGACGGCTTTCCTGGAAGCCTGGCAGCAAAATCGCTATGCGGAGCACCACAGCCGCGGGGTGCAAGTGGGCGGAGCAGGCGGAAGCGCCGCCTGGCGCACCAGCACTTCGGGGGAGCAGACCCGCCACACCATGGCCGTTTCGGCCCGTATGGGCGGTTGGCGCATTTCGCCCTCATGGGAACGACAAAGCGGTGGGAATCCGGAGGAAAAGGCGGCCCTGCAGGTAACCCATTTGCACGGCACCGTCGGCGTTTGGCGTCTGGAAGACGGGGACGGCCCGCGCTACTATCCCTATCTCACCTACCATGGCGAAGCGTTTAGCGTTGCGGCGCAGGGATTCTGGCAGCCGGACAGCAACCGGCACGCCCTGCAAAGTGAAGGAAACTGGCGTTTCCGGCCGGGCTGGTGGATGAGCCCGGCGCTTCAGGTTACCCAAAGGGAAGACAAACAGGATCTGGACGGGGCCTTTTTCCTGGCCAATCGGGGCAAACTTTACTTTTGGCGTGGTGGTCTGCGGAAGCTGGACGGCATCTGGCGGCAGCATGGGCAGTTCCGGGTGGGCAGCATCTCGCGTCGCCTGGAAGGATGGTTTGACCTGCGGAAGTGGCGGCTGGGAGAGGACAGCCGGATGCGGGTGGCCGGCAAAGCCGGCATCGGGAAAATCGGGGCGCAACTTGCCGCACAATATCAGGGTCAACAAAAGGAACGCCCCCGGGAGGTTCTGCTGAGCAGTCAGGTGGGGATATCCCACGGCATCTGGGAATTGTCCCCGGTGGCGACCCGCCGCATCCGCGATGCCCGGCCCGATCAGGGGCAGGTGGGACTCCGCATAGCGCGCTGGGATGTTTTCCCCGGCTATTTGCAGGTGCTCACCCGCGGGGCGGGGAAAAGCGACTGGCAGCTGTTCGCTGTGCTTCCCGAAGGAAGCCCGGCCGCAGATTGGGAAATCTGGCTCAATATCTCCAACGATGGGAAGCGGTTGACCGCCACCGAATTCCGACTTTCCCCGCAGCCCGGGGGCGGGCCGGGTTTTCTGTTCGAATACCGGCGCGGTGGCAATCGCCGCCTCGAGGGTTATTACCAGTGGCGCTTCTAGGAGTCTGTCAAGTGTGTTTGGTCTACTTGTGACCTCTTGACCGTCACCCCGGTAT
>JAGRBF010000677.1 GCA_020434205.1 Calditrichota bacterium
CCCGGCTTACCGTGGAAATGTCCATTTCGATCAGCTCGGCGACATCCTTCATAATCATCGGTTTAATGAACTCCGGCCCCTTGCGGAAAAAATCCTCCTGCTTTTCCACGATTGCTTCCATGGTGCGCTGCATGGTATTCTGACGCTGGCGAATCGCTTCGATAAAAAAGCGGGCTTTGCTCATCTTGTTGCGAAGGAAGTGTTTGACCTCCTTGTCCAGCTTCTTGGAATTGCGGATCATTTTTTTGTAATGATGGCTGATGCGCAGTCCCGGCATTTTGTAGTCATTCAGGGAGATTACCAGCTCGCCATCCACCTGCTCGACCACGAAATCCGGAATGATGTAATTAAGCCGAACATCGGACAGCCCTTCCCCGGGCTTGGGATTGAGGGTGGAAATTTCGGCCAGGGCGTCCTTGATGTCATCGATGTCCGCCCCCAGCAGATCTCCCAGTTTCTCGAAGCGGCGGTTGCTGAACTCTTCGTAAAAATCGCGGATAATCCGCAGGGCGATGCTGGGTTCGGCCTTGCCGTTGCGCATTTCCAGCTGGATCTGGAGACATTCCTGAAGGTTACGGGCGCCCACACCGTTGGGATCCAGGCGCTGGATAACCTTGAGGATTTTCTCCACCATCTCCGGCTTAACTTCGAAGATCATGGCAACAGTGTCCAGGGAAAGGTCGCCGTCCAGATAACCGTCATCGCGCAGGTTGTGGATCAGATATTCCCCGATTTCGAATTGTTTGGGGCTCAGGTCCATCAACTGAAGCTGATCGATCAAATGCTCGGCCATGGTAAAAACGTAGGGCTCGGGCATATCCCGTTCTTCTTCGTTGGGATCTTTTTTCTGGCGGATCTCGGGAATTTCATCCTCACCGGGAAGAATATCCTCCAGGTCGAAATCCTCCTGAACTTCATCGCTGAGCTTGTCTTCCTCGCTCTTGCTGTTGTCCTCAATCTCCTTTAATTCTTCGCCGATTTCCTCTTCCTGCTTATCGTCCAGCACCTCTTCGGCATCTTCGGAATCGTCTTCCCATTCTTCCGTTTCCTCCAGAAGCGGATTCTCAACCAGCTCGGTTTTGATGCGCTGTTCGAGCAGCATCATGGGAAGTTGAAGCAGCGAGGAGACCAGAATTTGCTGGGGAGAATGAACCAGATCCAGCCGCTGACCCTGCTGTAAATTTAGCCCTGCCATGCAGGATTACCTCCGTATAAGTGCTTTTGGCACAATTTATGTAGGGCCACAAGTTAACCGGCTCATTTGGCTCTGTCAAGCAAAAAAGACCGGCTGTTTTTTCCAACTCAAAAAGAATGATGCCGGTCAAACGGAAAGGACCCATTTGGCGCGTATCCGCTTTTTTTTAAGGGAATGAAGGCAAAAAAACTCGAAAGGTTAATGTTAATTTCTAACTGATGTTATATATTGTAAGCATTAAAAAATTTGAATAGGTTGTCGGCGTTTTTGCGGCAAAGATTAACTCGGTTTCCACGGCAGGGCAGTCCGACCGGCCGGTGGTTACAGTTTTTTGTCATTTTTAAACGATCATCGGAAAATGAGTCCTACTGCACCTCTCGTTCTGGGAATAGATATTGGCGGCACCTCCCTAAAATCCGCCATTGTGAATACGGAAACCGGAAAGCTGACCTCGGATGTCCACGTTGTGCCAACCCCTCCGCCTGCCACGCCCGGCCAAATTCTGGCGGTGGTAGGGGAGATGATTGACCATTTTTCCTGGCGGGGTCCGGTGGGCTGCGGATTCCCCGCCATTATTCGCCGCGGGGTTACCCTCTCCGCCGCCAATATTTCGCCGGAGTGGATCGGCTTCGACGCTCTGAGCGCCCTGAAGAAGCTGACCGACCAGCCGGTGCAGATCCTCAATGATGCCGATGTGGCGGGTTTGGCGGAGATGGCTTTTGGCAGCGGGTTGCAACTGAGCGATGCGGAAGCGCAGGTGGTTTTATTTTTAACCCTGGGAACCGGAATCGGCAGTGCGCTGTTTTTAAAGCGGGCCCTTCTGCCCAACACCGAGTTCGGCCACATTGAGATGAACGGGATGGACGCCGAAGATCTGGCCGCCACGGTGGTCCGGGAACAAGAAAATCTGTCCTGGGAAGCCTGGGGCGCCCGGCTCAACCAATATCTTCAAAAGATGGAATTCCTGCTGTCGCCTTCTGCGATCATTATCGGCGGTGGGGTTAGCCGGAATCCCGAAATGTTTTTTCCCTACCTGGATCTCGACGCCAAACTCCTGCCGGCCAGCATGGGCAATGACGCCGGGATTGTCGGGGCCGCCATGTGTATCCGGGAGTCGCTGGGATAAAAGGTATTGCCGCTCCCGGTTCTTTCCCAAAATTTTTGTTAAATCTATAAGCATATTCCGGAGGATTTACATGTCAAAACTTCATGAACTTTTTGAACACGGCCAATCAATTTGGTTCGATTTTATACGCCGTTCCTTCACCCGGGAAGGCAAGCTGAAAGCCCTGGTGGACGACGGGGTGAGGGGGATTACCTCCAACCCCACCATCTTCCAGAAAGCCATCGCCGGGAGCAACGATTACGACGAAGATCTGCAAAAACTGGTGAAGGCCGGGAAATCGGTTTCCGAGGTTTACGAATCCCTGGCGGTTACCGATATTCAGGAAGCGGCGGACGTGCTGCGCCCGGTCTACGACCAAAGCGAAGGGCTGGACGGCTACGTCAGCCTGGAAGTGAGCCCCACCCTGGCACGGGAAACCCAAAAAACCATTGACGAGGCGGTGCGCCTCTACGAATGGGTGGCCCGCCCCAACTTGATGATCAAGGTCCCCGCCACCCCCGAGGGTATTCCCGCCATTGCCGAACTGATCGGCCGGGGGATCAACGTCAACGTGACCCTCATCTTTTCCCTCAGCAATTATCAACAGGTCATGGATGCTTATCTGAAAGGCCTGGAAACGCTTCATAAAAA
>JAGRBF010000099.1 GCA_020434205.1 Calditrichota bacterium
GCTGTTCGCTGTTCGCTGTTCGCTATTCGCTATTCGCTATTCGCTATTCGCTATTCGCTATTCGCCATGCAACAACAAGTTTCTATATATGTGATTTCCAGTACGTCCGAAAGGCCTCTGATTTTGTTGATTGTAGTCCGTTACAGGAAAAGTATGTTTAAAAGGATCAAAGACAGTATCGTACGAGCGAGCGAAAACGCCCGGAAATCCGGTTTTGATTGGCCTGCGGTTTCCGATTGGATCAGCTTCCGGGGCGAAAAACTCACTATGGAGATCAACTGATGTTAGACCAGATCATTGACAATATCATTCAGAAAATTCGTGCGGAAGTTGTTCAAAAGGGCATGAATGATATACCTCTGACCTATATTTTTACCCGCAACATTCCGGATTCCATCAAACATTTTTTCGATCAGGAAGTGGAAATCTGGATTCGGGAAGAACGTGACAAATTCGGTTCCAGCGAGCGTTTCGATTACGAGATGCCCGAAGTTCAGATGCTGATCGATAAGGTCTTCGACATTCTCAAGCAAACTGCGACCTTTCATATCAATCAGTTCAACCGGCTGCTGGAACGAGCCATTAAGCTCCAGGCCAATTACCTGATCCGTCCTCACCAGACCCTCACCCAGTTTTTGTTTAAGGACAGCTTTGTCGTAACCACCATCGAGGTTTACGACATGCTGAAATACTTCGACAAATTCCAGTATTACAAAGACGCCCTCACCGATTACTTCAACCTGAAGTATTTGCGGGAAATCTCCCAGACCCAGTTTGAAGAATTGATCAGCGCGATCGATCAGCAGGTTTTTTCCAAAAATCCCGCGGAAGCCATCCTGCAAACGGTCAAAACCATCAACAACTTCATCAACGAAGGTCGCAAGGCGCCCACGGAGATCGTGACCACCCGTATGCTGGCTATGGTGTTCCGGGACCGCAATCTGGCCGATTACGTTCAGCTGATCGAAAAGGAAATCAAACAGGGCACCAAAGAGGTTACCCTGGAGCAGCTGGAGCAAATCCTCATTACCGGTAAAACCCTGCGCGACGGCAAAAAGGAAGCAGTCCAGGGAACGGTTGCCTCGCTGCCGGACATCGAGAAGGACAAACCGGAAGTCGCCGTGGAAGATATTCAGGTGACCCGGGAGATGATTATTCCCGATCCGGAAGAGCTGGAAGAAGAGGTCTACGAAGAAGAAATCGAAGAAGAGGAAGTCGAAGAGCCGGAAGCCCCCACCCCGCCGCCCCCGGCTCCCAAACCACAGCCCATGGTGGTGGAAACCCACGCCCATCCCGGTGAGAGCGCCGCCGATCAACTGGCCGATCTGGTGGGCAGCAAGATGAAGGGTGAAAATCTGGAGAACCTTACCCGCCTGGTTACCCCCAAGCAGCGTAAGATCTTCATCAAAAAGATTTTCAAGAAAAAAGAGGCGCAGTACAACGAGTTCGTCAACCTGATCAACAACACCCCCAGTTGGAAGGCCGCCTCCAACCTGATCGACAGCTTTTTCTACCAGCAGGGGCTCAACCCCTACTCCAAGGAAGCTCTGGAGTTCAGCGACCTCATTTACAACCGCTATTTCCCCAAAGACATTTCCGTCAACAAAGGGGAAGAATTCCGGTATTAAACATATCGGGTTTATCATTGGGGGCGGGTTTCAAACCCGCCCTTACCGTTTTGGCCTGCTTTGGATCTAAACCCGCCCCAACATGTTTGGCCCCCCAGACCAGGGGTTTTGATTCCCACCCCGTCGAAAATCCCCCCACCCTGGCGCTGCGTTGACCGGATTTCCGTCACCCTTTTTTGGTTTGCCCCGCTCGCCCACAGACTCTCTAAATTCATTTTTTACATACTCTTAAGAAGAAAAACTTACCCCAATACCTGCCCTTTTGGCACCGGGTTTGCCTTAACTCCTACCAGATCGCTTTTATTATCAGGGATGAAACCTTTATTCAAGGAGGAATAAAGACAATGCGATTCCGCACAACTGGTCGTTCGACCCAAACGCTCTCTCACTCTCAATTGTTACGCCTGATCGGCGTTTTCTCGCTGCTGCTTCTGGGAAGCGCCTGCGAAATCCAGGAACCGGTCATGCCCGCCTGGGCGGTGGAACTCAATCTGCCCCTCGCCGAAGACACCTTCAACATCGGCGAAGAGTTGATTAACGATTCCACCGTGGTTTGCCGCGGGGCCGATTCGCTGATTTACATTCAGCTCAACGGAGAACTCGATCCGGTGGAGATGAATGCCGCCGACTTCGCCACCCCGGATATCGACACGGTTCAGTCCGTGGTGTTGGGCAATATCGAGCTCAACAATCTGGAAGCGCTGAACAGCGGGGACATAACCCTGGGCGCTATTTTCCCCGAGTTGGCCAATCTAATTGTCCCGGGCCTCACCGTCCCGGTAGCCCTTCCGGACACCGTTATCACCCCGGAAACGGTGGTGTTGAACGCCAGCGACTTTGTCGGTCTGCACGTGGTGGACGGACAATTGCTGGTTTCCTTCACCAATAACCTGCCCTTTGCCCTGGGTCCCAACAGCAACGCCACGGACGGTCTGGCGGTTATAGTGCGGGACAACCGCGGCATTACGGTGGCCGAAGTCTTTTTCGACGAGGTGATTCAGCCCGGCAACACCCTGGAGCGCACCAGCAGCCTGGGCGGCTCCCGCGGCTGGCTCTACGCGCCCCTGGAAATCGAATACACCCTGCCCGTTCCCGGGGTCACCTTCAACCTTAACGAAAGCGTTTTCAACAACGCTTCGGTGTCTCTGGAAAGCGAGCTGGAAAACGTGGTAGTGGACGAAGCCTCCGCCCGCCTGGATGCCCAGAGTATCAGCAGCAGCGAAAGTTTTGCGCTGGACGGGGACACCCGGATTCGCGAGGTGGTTCTGGAGGACGGTTGGCTGGCCCTTAGCTTTTCCAACCAGACCGAACTGGCCACGGAAATCAGCTACAGCATTCCGGCCATTACCAGCGACAACGGAGAGGCCCTCAGCGGCAGTATTTTCCTCGATGCCAACGGATCGCAGAACCTGAACCTCAGCCTGAGCGGCTACCGCATCGCCGACCCCGATGTGCAGGGCAACCTCCTCGACGAAATCAGCGTTTCCTACACCGCCACCACCCAGTCCACCAACGACATCATCTCGGTTCGCGCCACCGACCAGATCCAGGTGGGGGTTTTTCTGAGCGGGCTGCGCTTCGAACGTTTTACCGGCCAGGTAACGGAAGAAATTTTTGAGATCGATCCTTTCGAAGAGCGGGATTTGTTCGATACCGAGGACTTCCCCAGCGATATCCGCCTCTCCCAGGCTAATCTGGCCCTGACCCTGGAGAACGAAGTCTACATCGAAAACATGTATGTGGACCTGGTGCTCACCGGTTATCACGAAGAAAACGGACAGGTTACCGATTCGGTTGTGCTGGCCATCGACGATCAGCAGATCCAGCCCGGGCACCCCGGCAGCGCGGTGCAAACGGTGATCAACCTGAGCGGCCGCGAGGTTGCCGATTTCATCAACATCCTGCCCAATCGCATTCGCACCACCGGCCAGGTTCGCGGGGGCGGCAATGTTGAGGTCGAGCAGGCCAGCCGGGTCCGCGGTTCTTACGCCTTCGAAACCCCGCTGCGCTTCACCATCGCCGAAGCGGCTTATCTGGACGGGGAAGGTGATACCGTCCTGGAAGACGATGTTGATCAGGATATCCGCGACCTGGATCCCGAAAACTTCGAGCAGGCCACCCTCACCCTCAACATGCAAAACAGCACCCCGCTGGGCGCCAGTGTCCGCCTGCTCATCACCTCGGACACCAGCCGTGCGGACATGTTCAACTTCATCGAGTTGGATCCCAACCGCGAATTCCTCAAAGAAAGCGCTCTGGGCGCTGCCAACACCGACCCGGTCTCCGGCTTTGTGGTAACCCCGGAAAACAGCACCGTGGAACTCAGCCTGACCCGCGAGGAATTCCGCATCCTTCAAAATCCCCCCTTTAAGCTGGCCTACCAGGTGGTTATTGATGCCACCCCGGGCGAGGTGGCCATTCGGGCTACCGATCAGATTCGCATCAGCGGGCTGGTCCGGCTTTCGGTGATGATCAAGGAATAAAAGCAGACAAAAACCGTCGTAAAAAACCAAAAGGATTTGGTGACATCATGAAGGGATTCAACCGACTTTTCGCACTGCTGCTGAGCCTGACCCTGCTACCTCTGGCCGCTCAGCAGACCTTCGACGCCCGCGGCACGGGCATGGCCTTCAGCAACTCCGCGGACACCCGCGGTCTGGAACAAACCGGCCTTAATCCGGCCACCCTGGCCCTGCACTACCGGGCCGGATTCGAGTTCAACTTCGTCTCCCTGAACGCCAGCGTCTACAACAACAGCCTCAACAAAGGTCTCTACGATCAGTACTTCACCACCGGGGACACCCTGCAGAGCGCGGACAAGGAAAACCTCCTCAACCACATTCCCGGCAGTGGCCTGCAAAGCGACGTGCTGGGACGGATTAACACCTTCGGGTTTTACCTGCCCAACTTCAGCCTGACCGTGGCCGGAGTGGGCGCCAGCCGCGTCAACCTGCCCCGCGAAGTGGCCGAGCTGGCCCTTTACGGCAACAACGAGCTGGGTCGGGTTTACGACTTCTCCAACGTCGCCGGAGATGCCTGGGGCGGCATGGTGGTCAGCGCCGGTCTGGCCATCCCCTTCCGCTACGGCCAGGACAGTTTTCTGGAGATGCTGGCGGTAGGGATCACCGGAAAATACATCTCCGGTCTGGCTTATTTTGAGGTAACCGATGCGCAGGGCAGCTTCACCAACCCCACCGCCACCGACACCTACATCGATCTGGACGGGGAACTGACCGCCCGCACCGCCCGCGGGGGCAGCGGGATGGCCTTCGACCTGGGCTTGGTTGCCCAAACCAGCGAAAAATTTACCCTCAGCGCCACCCTGTTAAACGGCTTTGGCCGGGTTAACTGGCAGGCCGACACCGAGATCCGCCAGTACACCGTTTCCGGGCAGGATCTGGCGATCGGCAGCGACGGATTCGAGGACAGCCTGATTGTCGATACCGACACCACCTATGCCACCGGGGCCTTTACCACCCATCTGCCGGTGGTATTGGATCTGGGCCTGGCTTACAAGCCCTTCCGCCGCCTTACCCTTACCGCCAATATGGAGCAGGGTTTTACCGAAGAGATGGGCGGTTACAAGGGCACCCGGGTCGCCACGGGGCTGGAATTTACCGGGATCCCCCTGCTGCCCCTGCGGGCCGGAGCCTCCTTCGGGGGACGGTTCGGCAACAGCTACGCCTTCGGCACCGGGCTTTACCTGAAGATCCTCTATGTAGACCTGGCGGTGATGAGCCACGGCGGATTTTCCGCGGGCAGCTCTCAGGGCCTGACCCTGGCGGCCACCACCCGACTGAGTTTCTGATGTATCTGCAGGGCGGCGAAGGGGAGGCCGTGACGTGCTCCTTCGCCGCTTTGCGACCAGTTTATCCACGCCGGTGACGGCGAAATTCATCCCTGATCAAAAGTGCCGGGCCCTCTGGGTCCGGTGCTTTTTTATTTCCGGCCGGTCGGATCTGTCCTTAACTTGCGCAGGGAGATCCCCAGACAGAGAATCCAGCCCAAAACATAACAAAGGTTAATGATTTGAATGCAAAAGAGATAACCGGGATACCAAAGAATCCGGCCGGTCTGATCGACTATCAGGATGGCGCCGTGGTTAGTCGGACGATTATCGGACGCAAAACCGGCACAGTCACTTTATTTGCTTTTAGCGCGGGCCAGGGATTGAGCGAGCATACCGCACCCTTTGACGCCCTGGTTCACCTGCTGGAGGGCGAAGCGGAGATCACCATTGCCGGCGCCTTGCAGCACGTTAAAGCGGGGGATGTCATTATCCTCCCAGCCAACGTCCCCCATGCCCTCCAAAGCGGGGTGCCTTTCAAGATGATGCTGATAATGATCAAGTCCACCGATTAAGTGAGCCCAACATGAAAAGAAACATCACCGGATTCCATCGCGATCGCCTGGGAGATTGGGTGGCGGATTTAGACTGCGGCCACAGCCGCCACATGCGCCACAACCCGCCCCTGGCCAACCGCCCCTGGCTCAACAGCGAAACCGAGCGAATCCGCATGCTGGGCGTGGAGCTGGACTGCCAGACCTGTGATGACCTGGCGGCGGCCAGGGTGCCGGCCAATCACCCGGGGCGGCGCATCGCCGAGGCGGTGCGCGGAGAAGCCCTACGGGCGGCTGTGGAGGCTTATCAGCACGCCAAAATGAGCGGCCTGTGTCAGGAAGGGGCCTGGGATCTGGCCCTGGACGCCATCAAGCACCTGGATCTCGATAGCATTCTGGATCGACTCCCCGAATCGTAAATTCCGGGACAAAAATTTCGCACCCGTAACCTGCGTGCCATTCGTCACCAAAAAACCATCGAATTTTGCGACTTTTAGGCCTGGGTCAGGGTTTTTATCCGTTCCCTTCGGGTACCGGATGGGGTTAAGGCATTTGCAATTTCGCATTTTGCGTTCCACCTTAATTCCTTGGAGATCCAATGCCCTCCGCTTTTCGCTCTTGTTTAATTCCCCTCATTTTTCTAATCTTGGGCAACGCCTGCAGCAGCTCCAATGTCAGCCGGGTTCACAAACCCGAGACCCTATCCTCCATCAAACGCATTGGGCTGGCGCCGATTGCGCTCTCGGACGGCGATCTTCAACGTTACAATCAGGCGGAACGCCTGGTAACCCTGGCCCTGATTCGCTCCATCGAAGGGCATACCTCCCTCAAGGTTGAAGATCCGGATTCCCTGCTGCGCTTTTTATCGGTGAAGCGCGGGCTTCCGGACAATGCGATTGTGGCTGTGGCCCAGAAGCTGAATGTCGATGCGGTCCTCTTCTGCGATTTTCAATTTATCGAGGATGAGGTGCCCGGGATGGATTGGACCAATGCGTCAATCGCCCTGCGCCTGGTGGAAACCCAAAGCAACCATCTGGTAATGGAATCCCGTTATAACACCCTGCGCGGCAATTCTTACCTCGAGGCCCCCAAGATTCAGCAGGTGGTGGTAGACGCCGTCAAAGGCGCGGTGCAGCCGGTGGTCCTGGCCGTTCGCCAATAGGCGCCGAACCCGCCTCACCCTTCCAGCCCGCATTGTCCCCGGTTTTCACCTTAACACTGGGGATTTTTTATGCGCCGTTTGTCTCACCGGGAGCTATGGCTTCCACTGCTAATGCTGTTCTGGTTTTCGGCCCTGTCCGGTCAATCCGATCCCATCGCCTTTCGGGGCGCCACCCTGTACCC
>JAGRBF010000678.1 GCA_020434205.1 Calditrichota bacterium
GCGCTCTGGAACCAACCTTCACCAACTCCTTTGGACAACCGGTAGTGATTTTTAGATTGAAAGAAGGAAGCCGGCTTTGGCGCCTCATTCAGGGACCTTATGAGGGTTTTCCCCAAATGCCCCTTCAGGGTCGCCTCCTGGTCGAGGAGGAAATCCGCGCCATTGGCACCTGGATAGACGAGGGAGCCGACATTTTCAATTAAAAAATTCTCCCGGAACCGGATTCACCCCGGAGTGTTGAATGAATCCTGGCATTGTTTTTGACGTATTAGAGTTGAATTCGTTGCGGGCCGGATGCGTAACCGGACATTCAGTTTGGTGATAATTTCTTCCCAAATTGAATCGAATCAGCGGTGTTTCGACCAGTTCTTCGCATAAAAATTCAACAAATCCAATTGGTTACGCAAAACACATTGACCGGTTGGTTATTAGCGTATGCTTGTTAAATTAGGAACCTGGAAGAAATCCCATTCTGATGTGGGTCAATTCCTGAGTTTTTTTTCTTTTTTATCGCAGAATTATTCAGGAAAGGGTGTGCGCAACCTGCACATTCTCTCTTAAAAGCAAGACCGAGAAATTTACTATGACACGCTACCTGATTGGTTTGTGGCTCTTTTGCGCCGCAGTTTTAATGGCCAATCCCGCCGATGAAGCGGCCGAACTGAAACGCCTGGAAAGCGCCATCACCGACCTGCAGGAAAACCGCGGGGATGTCCTTTTCCCGGAAGCTTTCCGAAAAATCCAAAACGAACTGCGCAGCTTCCACCAGCATCTGAACGATCTGACCCCGGTGGATCGCAGCGTCCAGGCCACCCAGTTGATTACCGAACTGCAAAGCTGGATTGCCGCCGCCGAACGCATTCGCCCCAATCTGATCCCCCTGCTGGACCTGCGGGATCGGGTGCAACTGGTAGATGCCTACGAGTTTGCCCGCAATCCCTTCCAGGAAGCGGACCTCGCCTTAAACCAGGCCGCCACCGATTTCCTGCGCAACGCCAACGGCGATGCCAAAAACCAGGTGCGTCGCGCCGAGCGGTTTTATCTTCAGGCCGAACGCGAAGCCATCCGCAACAGCCTGCTCGGCCAGGTCCGTATTCTGCTTTTGGAAAGCGAGGACCTGGACGCCAAAACTTATTCCCCCAAATCCCTCCAGACCACCAGGCGCCTTCTGGCTCTGGTAGAACGCCAGGTGGAGCGCCCGGAGGATCAGGCGGCCCTGTCCAGGAACAGTCTGGACCTGCTCAAGATGTCCCGCCAACTGCTGCGCCGGGTGAAGATCCTCAATACCGTTTATGCCGATCCCGCCAATGGCGAGGACATTTTACTCGCCATCGAAGCCGAAACGGAAAAAGCCGCCGGCCAGCTCGATCTCAAACTGGTCCCGGAAGCATCACTCGCCGAGCAGCTTTCTTCGGTCAATCTCTCCCTGGAAACCCTGCGCACCGAAGAAGATCTTCTGCAAGCCCAATTGGGCAATCTCAATCAGGAACGGGTGGACCTGGAGACGGAACTCAAACAGTATCGCAGCAACCGGGACTGGAGCGAGGCCACCCGCCAAAAGGTCGCCCGTCTCAAGGAAGAGCTGGGAGATGTGGTTCGCGAGGACGGGGGTTTCCTCACCCTGACCCTCTCCCCCTTTCGTTTCGCAGATGACGTTGACCAGCTAAACGCCAACCACCAGGCCGAGCTGCTTCCCCTGATTTCCGCGCTGCAGATTTTTCCCCAACAGACCATTTTGGTGCGTTATTTCCAGAGCGCCATCGGCGGCAGCGATTACGGGGGAGACCTTGCCAATCGCCGGGCCGAAGCGATTGAGGATTTTCTGCGCGCCAAAAACGCCGCCCCGGACCAGCAGATAAAAGCCATGGGCATCAACCTGGTGCCGGACTCCCCCCTCAGCCAGATTCCCCAGGATTATCTCCAGATCATGATCGATATGGAAACCGTGCTGGGATATTCCACCATCCCCTCCAGCGGCAATACGGAGTAATTTTTTTGCCGCATCCCGCAACCGTCTCTCCGGCCTTCTACAACAAATAGAAGGCATTTTCGATATGGCGGAGGCGCGGTTTGGGGCCCTGCAGCTCCACGGCAACCACGTCAAACCGGCAATCCTCCCAGGGATATTTGCTGATATCCAGAAATACCCGGGCGATCCGGTAAAGCTGGCGCTGTTTGGCGGGGGTAACCCGGTATTCCGCCTCCCCGAAGGACGTGGATCGCCCGGATTTCACCTCGACAAACACCACCGTTTTACCCCGCACCGCAATCAGGTCGATTTCCCCCCGGGAGGCCCGGAAGTTGCGATGCAAAATCCGGTAGCCCTTGCCGGTCAGA
>JAGRBF010000679.1:0-2957 GCA_020434205.1 Calditrichota bacterium
CATTTTTTATCCCGGGATCCGGAAAAACGCTGTGCCGAGCTCACCCGTTTTCTGGTGCGGGAAATTCTGGAGAGTTCCCCTCAAGATATCATGGAAGCCAACGAAGAAACCTTCTTCCTGCGCCATCACCTGCAGAACGTCTACCGCCACTTCAACTACTCCCTCAACCGGGCCTTGCGCAACGCCTTTCCCGGCGAGGTGCCGCCCTGGTTTAACAGCCGCACCGCCGCCAATTACTGGGAAACCCCGCAAAACCGCGCCGAGGCGGTCCGCTGGCTGGTGGAGGAGCGTCTGGGCATCGATCCGGCCGCCCTGCATGCCGCCAACATCAACCGCACCGATTTTGCCGCCAATGGCCTGTCCTACATGTTCAACACCTTTTATAATTCGGTCTCCAGGGCCCTTCAGGAAGCCTACCCGGATCGTCACCCCTGGGAATACGGCAAGGTTCCCCTGGAATTCTGGGACGAACAGCAGTCTGCTTTGGCGGTGCAGTGGGTGGTGGGTCAGAAAGGCTGGGCGGTGGAAGACCTGCCCCGGATGGTCGCCGAGGGCCATTTCCATCGCAAAACCTTCAGCGAGTTGGGTCTGGCCACTCTCTTCGAAAAGGTGTTTTCCCGCAATTTGTACCGGGCGGTGAATTGCGCCTGGCCGGGGCGTTTCCAACCCTGGGAATTCGGACGGGTGCCCGGCGAATACTGGCAGGAACCCGGACAGCTCTTCGGAGCGGGGCGCTGGATTGCCGAAAAGGAAGGTTTTTCCGAAGGGGATATCGTGCCGGCCATTCGCCAGAAACGCTTTACCCTCTCTCACCTGAAGGGCTACAGCATCGGCGCTGCTCTGCGGCGCTTTTGCGGGGACAGTCTGGAAAAAATATTTGCTCCCCTGTTCTGGCGGGAAGCCCGCCGGGTGCGTCAGGATGAAAAGTTGATGCGCAAGGCAGTGCGTCTGAAACGCCGCCAGGGCATTCGCAACGTTCTGGATTATCTGCTTCACGGCTTTTTCGTGCACGATGCCCGCCTGGCCGAACAGCGCCAGCGCCGCCAGGTCGAGCGCATCGAACAGCGAATTCGCCGTCGCCTGCGTGATGAGGATCGCAGCGACAAAAGCTCCTGATTTGCCGCACATCCCCGGTTTTCCGCCCACCTTTCCCCGTATCTTAATAAAAAACAGTGCAATAAAATTCAGATCTCCCTCCCCAAACCGGCGCGACTTTATGCCCAAATCCGGATATTTTGCCGGGTGGTGAAGAGGTGTTTGGGGATTTAAACATTTGTTTCCTATAGTTTTGTCGAGGACGCGGATGTCGTGGGCCGCTGCTTTAGAAACGGATATTTATTCTGTGCGGCAGACGGCATTCCCCGGGGAAGAAATTCCCTTTATTGCCTTACGCGATCAACGACGATACCGGAGCGATCGGCTCCCCATCAGAAATACCGACCTATGTTGAAAAATTTAATCTGGCTGCCGGTTTTGCGGATTTGCAAATGGATTCGCTGGACCTTTTACAGCGTGGCCCTGGTGGTGATCCCCCTGGGCTGGTTTACCACCCACGCGCCTGCGGCGATCCCGGACGGGGATCTGCCGGATTTGCTGCCGGCTGAGCGCGATTTGCAAACCGATCTGATCTTTGATTACCAGTCTCTGAAGCATCGTGTAGGTAAAAAGGGCGAAGCTTTGGCGGGTTTCCAGAGTGGTAAGGGATATGTGGAAAATACTCTGGAAACCGCCGGGCTGATTTTGAAGAGGCCGCAGGTTCTGCAAAACGGGCAACGGCTGGGCATGCTCAGCGCGGACTGGCCCGGAGGCAAACCCGGCGCTCCCTTTTTGCTGATCGCCACCCCTTTTTCGGACGGGGAAAAGTTGCTAACCAATACCCTGCTGCCGCTCTCCCTGGCCAGAGAGATCAGTAGTATCCATCCGGAGCGCAATATTCGCTGGGTTTTCCTGCCGGAAATCGAAGAAGCGCTGGATCTGTATCTGGAAGGGCTACGCCAGCGGGGCGAAGAAATCGAAGGGCTGATCTGGTTTGGGGAAAGTCCCGCGCAAATTGAAAACCCGGCGGTGCAATTAACCCGCTGGCTGTCCGGCAACAGCGGCAGCAAAAGTACTCCGGCGGCGCTGATTGGGACCTATGCCGCCGCCGACAGTTTGCTGGGAGCCGTTCTAACCCATTTTCGACGCCATGCCAGCCTTCCCGCGGAGGGAATTGTCTGGCCCTGGGGAAGTGACGCTCAGGAAAACGCTCTGGAACGCTGTGCCGCGGCGGGAATTCCGGCCCTGTGGATGGGAAGCCGGGGGAAGGAGATCCGGGAGGAGCGTCCGGGCATGGACCTGGAAGCGCGCCTGCTTTATGCGCTTCGCCAGGTGGTTCTGAACTGGGGAGCCAACTTCTGAGGGACCAGGAGCTCTGTCCCCGCTTTAATGGAGGATAGTCGAGCACCGGGATGTGTTTTTTCCCGGCCGGTAGGGATACCGGTCCGGGATTTTTTTTGCTTATTTTGGGCCCTACCTTATGCAATTTCGAATAAAATGTCTTATTGCGGGCGGGGAGGCATCTCCCGGTTGCGGAAACGCTCCTGCATCTCCTTGCGTCGTTCTTCCTGAAGCTTTTCGAACAGGATCTGCTGCTCGGGAATCAACAGCATGGCCAACTTCTCGTTGCTTTCCCGCCAACGGGCCTGCATGGCGGCGCGCCGCTCCGGATCCGGACTCCCGGGACGCCTGCGAGCACCGCCTTCCCCGGGCCGTCCCTGTCCACCGGATTGTCCTTCCGGGCGAGGAGGGCGCATTTCGGCAAAGGTTTTCTGGAATTGGCCGGCCTGCTCGGGGGTCAGCATAACCGCCTCCCGGGTTTTTTGCAGGCGCTCATCGTCCGGGAGCTCCGGCTGAACGATTCCCTGGAAGAGATCCTTCTGCTCCGCACTTAATACCCCCATGATCTTTTCATTGACGGC
>JAGRBF010000679.1:3074-3246 GCA_020434205.1 Calditrichota bacterium
GGGGTGAGGGTCAATTCTTTGGTTAGCCGGGCAATCTTCTCCGCGACCCGCGGATAGTCTTCCAGATTATCCTGGCCCACCAGGGAAAAGCAGATCCCTAACATCAACATCAAAAAAAAGAGGCGTTTCATCTTGGGTTATGCTCCTGTTTTTGGTGAGAAAATAACATAGA
>JAGRBF010000680.1 GCA_020434205.1 Calditrichota bacterium
TCAAACTAAAACCATCCCATCGGCTGTGTTGTGGGCCCTGTTGATTGGCCTGAGCAGCGCATTTTCCGGCCTTCTCGCCCAGAGCAACAGCGACAAAAACGGCACCACCGCCGCCCAGTTCCTCAAGATCGGGGTAGGGGCGCGTCCCATGGCGATGGGCGGCGCCTACGCGGCCATGGGCAACGATGCCTCGGCCATGTACTGGAACCCTTCCGGGATTACCGGGGTGGAGCGGATCACCCTCAGCGGGGTGCACAGCAACTGGTTTGCGGACATCAAACACCAGTTTATGGGATTTGTGCTGCCCATCGACGCCAGCTCGGCGATCGGGGTTTACGGAATCTTTCTGAGCATGGACCCCATCCAGATCACCACCATCGATCAGCCGCACGGCACCGGGGAATTTTACGAAGCCAGCGATCTGGCCATTGGGGTCAGCTATGCCCGCCGCCCGGTGGAGTTTCTCTCCCTGGGTTTGAGCGCCAAATTTATCCACCAGCAAATCCACAACGAAACCGCTTCCACGGTAGCCTTCGACATCGGCAGCACCCTGGACATTCCCTGGCGGGGACTGAAGCTGGGGATGAATTTCTCCAACTTCGGGGGGAAAATGAAGCTCAACGGGCGGGACCTGATCAAGGAGTTCGATCTTAATCCGGACAACACCCTCAACACCGGGGTGGAAACCCGCCTCAACACCCAGGGCTGGGATTTGCCGGTGAACTTCCGGGTGGGACTTTCCACGGATCTGATGGGCAACGGCCCGGCTTTTGTGTCCAGCGAAATACACCGCCTGACCCTCTCGGTGGACGGCAACCATCCCGGCGATGCGGTGGAACACGTCAACGTGGGGCTGGAATATTCCTTCAACGAAATCCTGCAGTTGCGGGGCGGATACCGCTCCAACCGCGATCTGGAGAAATTTTTCTACGGCATCGGGTTGAATATCCCCACCGAAGGGTCGTCGTCTTTTACCTTCGACTATGCCCTGGCCTCCTTTGGGGAGCTGGATTACGTGCACATCTTTTCCGGGAGCATATCACTTTAAACGGTAAACCACCAGGCCGCCAGGAACACCAAGCCTCACCAACCGAACCCCCAAACATACCGGGGTGACGGTCATGAGGCCACCCATAGACAAAGCACGCTTTAAAGGCTCCTAACAGCCGCGAACCTCCATTCGGGTATCGCTTCTAAAAAGCACTTTGTATTTCCGAAGACTTGGGTAGATGTCGTTTCGGGGCTAGACCCGGACTCCGGACTCCGCCGCAGCGACACCTACTTTACCCGCAAGAAATACCAGTAAACTCCGTGCCCTTCGTGGCTTTGTGGTAAACATTTATGAATACATATTTTTCTCTCAGATTATCGGGACTTTTACTCCTGACCGCGCTGCTGGCCGGCGCCTGCCATTCCGCCAAAAGCACCCGGGTGGATTACACCCAACCCGATGCCACCCGGGACAAAAAGATTCGCTGGCAGTCCAAACGCACCTATACCTTCGAAGGAAGCGGGGTTGCGGTGAGCAACCAGTTTGCCGGGGCGCGGCTGAACGACTTCCGGCGGGAGAACGACTCCACCTTCACCGCGTTGATCAAACCGGAGAATGCCCCCATCAACAACAGCGCCTGGTACGCCTTCAAAATTTGGGGACCGCAACCCAAAGCCGTTACCGTGAACCTGGTTTACCAGGATGGCAGCCATCGCTACCACCCCAAGATCAGCCGGGATGGGCGGGGCTGGCAAGCGCTGCCGGCTGCTGCTTATCAGGCGGATACCGCGCAGCATGTGGCGCAGATGCGCCTGGATATCGGTCCGGATACCCTCTGGGTTGCCGGCCAGGAAATTTTCGGAGCGCGGGATTTCCAGCGGGAGCTCGCCCCGTTTTTGGCCCTGCCTTTTGTGCGCCAAAGGGCAATCGGGGAGAGCAAACAGGGACGTGCGATTTTTAAAATGGACATCGGAGAAGAAAAGGAGCCGCGGCGCCTGGTGGCGATAATCAGTCGCCAGCACCCCCCGGAGGTTACCGGAACTTATGCCCTGCTGGGGTTTCTGAGGACCATTTGCGGGGAGAGCGACCTGGCCCGCCAATTTCGCCGGGAATTCGGGGTGGTGGCCATCCCCCTGATGAATCCGGACGGGGTGGCGGAAGGGCATTGGCGCCATAATACCGGGGGGATAGACCTCAACCGCGACTGGCTGTACTTCAACCAGCCGGAAACGCGGGTAGCGCGGGACGAATTTCTGAAGATCAAAGCGAATCCTGCCCAACAGCTTTTTATGTTTTTGGATTTTCACTCCACCCAGCGCGACATATTTTACACCATGAAGCCCGAGCTGGAAACCGTTCCCCCTCATTTCTCCGAGCAGTGGCTGGCGGAGATCCAGCGTCGTTTGCCGGATTATCAGGTGCGGGAAAGGGCTTCCGGCACCAAATCTCCCGTTTCCAAAAGCTGGTTTTACCTGACCTTCGGGGTCCCCTCGGTTACTTTCGAAATCGGGGACGATACCCCCCGGGAAAGCGTAGATCGCCTGGCGCGGGTGGCCGCCGAGGTGATGATGGAGCAGTTGCTGGACTACGTGGCGGGAAGCGAATAGCGGGAAGCGAGAAGCGAGAAGCGAGAAGCGAGAAGCGAATAGCGAGTGGCGAGAAGCGAATAGCGAGAAGCGAGAAGCGATTAGCGAATAAGTAATGGTTGGGTGGTTAAATGGTTATTCGGCGGCGCCGATTCGCCGATTCACGGTATATCCGGCATGCCTGACACTCACGGCCGTACCCTCGTACCCTCGTACCCTCGTCCCCTCGTAAATGTCCGGCCTGCCTGACATTTACATCTGCCGCCTGCCCTACTTAATCCCAATCGCCTTCTGCTTCTCGCCGCGGGTGTTGTT
>JAGRBF010000100.1:0-15902 GCA_020434205.1 Calditrichota bacterium
CGCCGAAATCGGCGTGCCCGGGGGTGTCAATCAGGTTAATTTTGGTGTTTTTATAAAAAATCGAGATGTTTTTCGATAATATGGTTATACCGCGTTCCCGCTCCAGATCGTTGGAATCCAGGAAACGCTCCTGAACCACCTGGTTATCGCGGAAAATATGCGATTGTTTGAGCATTTGATCCACAAGGGTGGTTTTGCCGTGGTCAACGTGGGCAATAATGGCGATGTTGCGTAAAGTCTTCATCAAAACTCCATATTCGGTCTTTATTTTTGCGATCTCTCCGGCCAGATCTTTCCCGGGAGACGCTTGCCGGCGGTTTTTTACCCAAACCGTGCCGGTAAATCAGAATTCAAGCTCGAAAATTACGACCGTATCGCCCTTTTGGCTAATGCTTTTTGAAAAAGAGCCCCGCACCGGGGTCCGTTCTTGTAAAAGATTGTCACAAAAAAGGGAACCTTGTTTCGCGAAAGGTAACAAGTTACATTTTCTCTCGTATGTTGATATGGCTAACATGCAGGCGCTCTGATGAACCCCGGGAAAGACAAATCTGAATTCTTCCGCTTTACATTCCTGATCCTGTTGATCGGGTTTGTGGTGGTTGCATTGCTTAGCCTCACCCGCTATACCAGTTCTCCCACCGACCAAAATGTTTTTGCCACCACTCCCGGCTCCATTTACATCACGGAAAGTTTCCCCTGCCAGCGCCTGGAAAGCAGCGACGAGGATGAAGAACCGGTTCCGGTGCCGGATTCGGTTCGGGCCGGCGATATCCTGGTTTACCTGGAGGGAAAAGATTACACCAATTTGCGCAAAATTCGCTCCTTCCTCGCCAAACGCGATTCGTCGGAACGTTTTGAGATGGGGATCTTCCGCCCGTCTCAAAGTACCGGAATGGGTATGCTGGTCTATAAAAAGGACCTGCCGGACAGCGTTTTCCGGGAAATACCTTCCTCCGTTTACATCCGGGATATTGTCCCGGGCGGTGCCTCCGACCGCGCCGGTCTGAAGGTTGGCGACCTGATTGTCCGTATCAATGACCAGACCTTCAAGGATGCCCTGGAAGCGGATATGATTCTGCGCTTCGCCATCGCCGGTAAATCCCTGTCCTACGAGATTCTGCGCGACGACCGCACCCATTTCTTCGATCTGACCCTGGCCACGGTGGGCATCCAGTTCACCATTCTGATTATTGCCCTGGTTGGCCTTTGTTTTATCGCCATCGGCGCCTTTGTCGGACTGAAACGCCCCCAGTTTATGGCGGCGCGCCTGATGGGTCTTTCTTTCCTGATGCTCGGTTTCGCCATGGTCGCCAGTCCCCGGCGGGATGTTTACACCGATACCTTTCCCATGATCCGCGATGGGATGTTGCTGGTCGCCTTTATGATGGTTTTCCCCTTCCTGATGCACCTCTCCATGCATTTTCCGCAAAAACGCCCGGAAATGCTCTCCCGCAAATGGATTCTGCGGGTGGTGTACGGTATCGGTATTGTGACCTTCCTGGCCAGCATCCTCGCAACGGGCCAAAATTATCAGAACGGCATCTCTAACGGCGGCTTCCTCCTGATGGGCCTTTTTACGGCCGTTATCCAGCTGGTATTCCTGCGCAAACGCTCTCAGGAATACAAACAAATCGGCCGGATCATCAACTACACCAGTGCCGCGGTATTTGTGCTGGTCTTCGGCACGATAGCCGCTTTGGCCCTCGCCGCCGATGGCGGCAGTTTTCAACCCAACGTCACCACCGGTCTGGCCTTAACCACCCTGGTGCTGATCCCCCTCTCCTATCTCTATACCATCGGGCGCTACCACCTGATGGACATGGACCTGCGGATCCGCCGCAATATCCTCTATACCCTGCTTTCCGGGATCTGGGGCGGGGTGGCCCTTACCGGTCTGATTTACCTGCTGGTGAAGCTGGCGGCTATCGATTTCAATCTGCCTAATATTCAGTTTTCCGGCGCTTTCCTGGAAGTGCTGGAGGATCCCCTGGCGCCGGAAGATCAATTTTTTGCCCAGAAGGGATTTGTGGCGCTTCTGGGAATCATCGCCACCGCCGTGATGTGGCGGGGATACCGTTATGCCCAGGGCTGGATCGACGAAAAGTTTTACCGCTCCCGTTTCGACTTCCGGCGCGCCAACCGGGAAATGACGGAGGTGCTGACTTCCCAGATCACCCTGGACGGATTGGGGGAAGGGTTGGCTCAGAAAATCTCCGAAATAATGCAGCTCAAGTTTGTGGGGGTGGTATTTTTCGACAATGCCCGCAACTGCGTCTCCCGCCAAGCCTTTGGCATCCCCGTGGCCACCTGGCAGCAGTTCTGCGATAAATTTTGCCCTATGATCCTGGGGCTGATCCGCGAAAACCCCGAGGATGAACACTTCGGGGTCGATTATATGCCGGAGAAACCCCGCCTGATGTGCCGCACCGTGAACCTGCGCCACGTCATGATTATTCGCTCCAAGGAGAAATTGCTGGGGGTGTTGATGGTCGGTGAAAAGCTGGCGGAAACCCCTTACCACAGCGATGATATTACCTTGCTCGGGAACCTCGGCAAGCAGGCCGCCGTGGGTGTCGAAAATGCCTTTCTGTATTCCGAACTGGCGGAGAAAGAACGCCTGCGTTATGAGCTGGAAATCGCTCGTCGCATTCAGCTGGCTTCCCTTCCGCAGCAGACCCCGGTTATTAAGGGTCTGGATATTGCCGGGGTTTCCATTCCCGCTCAGGAGGTGGGGGGAGACTATTTCGACTATCTCAACGGCCGTCCCGACGAACTGACCATTATTATCGGGGATGTCAGCGGCAAAGGAACCTCCGCCGCCCTCTACATGTCCAAGGTTCAGGGCATTATGCGTTCCCTGCACGATTTCTGCGATACCCCCCGGGATCTGCTGATCCGCACCAATAAGCTCCTGGTGGACGATATCGAAAAAACCTCCTTTATCACCGCTTCCGGGGCCACCTTCCAGGCCCATTGCCACAAAGTGGTAATGGCCCGGGCCGGGCACGTGCCCTTTTTCCACTACAGCGCCGCGGAGAAGCAGGTCTCGATGATCACCCCGCGCGGCATCGGACTGGGGCTAACCGCTTCCGATACCTTCGAAAAACAGCTGGAATTGCACGCCGTGCACTATCAGGAGGGCGATATTTTCGTCTTCATCACCGACGGGATTACCGAAGCGCATAATCCTGCCGGAGAGGAGTTTGGCGAGGAAAAACTGGTGGATCTGCTGAGCAGCACCAATCGGGAGAGCGCCGACCAAATCCTCAAGCGCATTCTCGAAGAGGTGGACCTCTTTTCCCGAAACCAGCACCAGCATGATGACCTGACGGTGGTGGTGGTTAAGGCTTCTTCGCCCGTTCCCACGGCTTAAGGGATATTTTTTCCCGCTCCCGCTTTTCGCGCCGCTGTTCCAGGCGAATCCGCATCACCAGAGGCATCTTCTTGCTACGGGTGGAATACTGGCTGAGGCTGCCGTACAGCTCCGCATAATTGCGGATAAAGGCCGCTCCCAACATCAGCAGTTGCGCGGAAAAATAAACCCACACCAGAATAATCACAAAAGAGCTGGCCGCCCCGAACAGGGTAATAATCCGGCTACTGCTGACGTACAAGCTCATCAGGAATTTTCCGGCGGAAAAAACGAAGGAAACCAAAATGGCGCCGGGCAAAATGTCCGCCCAGGGGATACTGCGGTCCGGCACCAGCCGGTAGATGGCGGCAAAAAGGAGGGTGAGCAAAATAAAACCGCCGGCAAAGTTACCCAGCTTCCACAGATACATGCGTTCGAAAACGGGCAGGTAAGTGGCCAAAATGCGGTTGAAGCCGGCCAGGGCGATGTCGGTAAGCACCAGGGCAATCAGCAGGATGCCGATGGCGAGGATCATCACCACCGAAAGCACCCGGGCAATCAGCCAGTTCTGGATCCAATGCCGGCGCGGAGTGCTGTCCCAGATGGCGTTGAGGGTCATCTTGAGCTGGGAAAAAACGTTGGTGGCCGCGTATATCAGCACCACAACGGTAAACAGGTTGGCCCAGCTGAACTGTCCCATCCCCTGTCCCGCCTCCAGAATGCTCTGAATGGCTTTGGCATTGTCCAGACCGACAATGTAGCCGATGCGGCGCACCACTTCTCCGGCGACCGCCTCTTCGCCAAAAATGGTTCCCCCGATGGAAACCACCAGGATCACGGTGGGGGCCAGGGAAAAAAGGGTGTAGTAGGCCAGAGCGGCGGATAACCAGCTGACGTTATCATCCTGCCATTTGCTGACGGTCAGTTTTAGCAGGCGCCAAAAAGCCCGAAGGCGTATCATAGAGAAGCGTCTCTTGGAAAATGGGACATCGCCATTCAGATCCGCAACCTAAGCGGCAAAAAAGCGGAATGCCACCAGAATATTTACGGGGCCTTGCTTCCGTTCCATGCGGAGAGAACCGCTGCGGTACGGGGAATTCTGCCGGCCAGGTCCGGGTCCTTTTCCTGCAATTGGTTGGCCAGATGGCGGATTTCCGCGGCGGTGTCGATATCCCGCCGGATAGGGAGTTGGGCGTTGCTGAGCCCCAGAGTCCGGGCATTGGCCAGGGTTTGGGAAAGCACGGTTTCGGTGCTCCAGAAGACCCCTTCGAAAAGCCCTTCATGCCATTTTTTGAGGGCGATCAGGTAAAAACCCCCGTCGTCGCTGGGGCCCAAAACCAGATCGGCCATATCCAGGGCCTCCAGGGCCACCTCAATGTCTTCTTCACCCAGATCGGGCAGGTCGCTGCCGATAACAATCGCCCTGGCGGCGCCCGCCCGGAAGGCGCGCTCAAAGGCATCCTTCATCTTGGCGCCGAGATCCCCTTCGGCCTGGGGGGCCACCGCAAGCGGGGCCAGCCAGGATGCCATTTCCGTATTTTTTTGGGGCGGCCAGAAGAATATGCTGGTGTGGAAGTTTTTCCCCCGCCCCAGGTTGGCAGTCAGATCCTCCGCCATGGCGGTGTAAAGCTGATGCGACTGCTCGGGTGAGAGCTCCGGCTGCAAGCGGGTTTTGACCTTTCCCGGCTCCGGATATTTGGCGAAAATGATCAGGCGGTTTGCGCTGGAAGGCATATCAGTAAACGCTCCGTCCGCTGGATTTGGTCAGTTTGAGGTCCTGCAGCATGCTCTCATCCACCTGAATGAGCAGGCGGTAGTAGCTGTTGTAGGAATTGGGGGACCATTCGAAGCTCATGCGCCAGCAGTGCAGGTCCCGGTTAATGCTGAAGCTGGGATAAATCAGTTCCCGGGAAATCAGATCCAGGTTGGCCCGCATATTGGCTCGCCAGTTTTTGGTCAGTTTGAGGTCGGCGGTCATGTTGCCGGAAAAGCGCTTTTCGATCCGGCCCAGATTATCCCGGTAGCTGTAATCCAGATTGAGCTGGAGGCGCCAGGGGGAATCCACCCCTGCAAATAACCCCTCGGGATTTTCCCCGAAAGCCCGATCGGTGGGATCGTTGGTGTTGTCAAACCCCAGATCGTCCGGACGGGCGGTGGTGTCGGGTTTTTCCGCCTTTTCCCTGCTGGGCTGGAAGGTCCATCCGGTGCGGGCCGAAACGTTCCACCGCAGCAATTCCGGAAGGGCAAACCCGCCGTCCCAAACCAATTGCTCCGTTTTGCGGTTATCGGCGTCCAGCTTGTAAAAAGAGCTGGTGGCCCCCCCGCTGATCGACAGTTTGGGATGGATCTTGGAGGTGAAGGTCATCTGCAAATCCGCCAGAGGGTTGACTTTGGTCGCGGAATTGTAGCTGGAGGAAAAATTCATGGTAAACAGGTCTACCTTTTTCTCTTCCTCGTTCCACAAGTATTTCCCCTGGAAAGTGTTGTTTAGTCCGAAGGTCAGGCTACGCCGTTCCCCGATGCTCAATCCGCTGCCCACCGGGCTTTTGACGAAGCGATTGGCGGTGATGGTGTTGCCGTTGCTGTCCACCAGGGTGTCGTAGTAGCCGAAACTTTCCTTGCTGTAATCCGGGGAATAGGAAATCCCGATCCGGGGATCCATTTTATGGCGAATAACCTTGAGCGGGGAGAAGGGAATTTCCCACAGGCCGTAAATTGAGGTGGAGACGCTCGCCCCGATGTTGCTGACCGAACGACGGGCCTGGAAACCCTCCACCACCGTGGTGTCGATTTTGCCGGTGCTGCGGTCGTAGGCATAGGTCTGGTATTCCGGAACCCACAGCTCCTCGTAGCTAAGGGAAGGGGAAACGCTGAAATATTTGAACAATTTGAACTGGATGCCGGGGGTCAGGCGATGCACCCACCCGGTATTGCGGGTATCCCGGAAGGCCACCACCTCCCCGGTGGAATCGCTGACCGGATTGTTGGAGCCGCTGGAGATCAGGTTGTTGCTGTAGTTATAGGTGATTTTGGCGTACCACGGGGCATTGGCTTTTTTGGCCCTTCCCGGAAACAGATTGCGCTGCCCGTTATTGAAGGTCATGTTCGGCAGCGAGTAGCTGATCTGCTCGGTTTGCAGATTCTGCTGACGATCCAGCCCGATACTCAGGGAACGATTGCCCGGCAGGGTTTTGTTGATGTTGAGGTTGGCCCGCAGGGTCTGGGTGGTGAGGTTGTTGTAATCGGTGTAATAGTCCCGGGTGTAGTTTTTGTCGCTGGTAAAATCGCCCTGCCCGGAGATCTTGAGGGTGGGGCTAACCTCCTGGGTGTGGCGATAGGTCAACCGCCAGCGCTCCTGCCGCCGCCCGGTGCGGATGTCCTTGGGCGAATAACTGGCGTTGACGTTGCCGTTGAGGGAGTAGCGTTTTTTATAGCGGAATTGACCGTCGTAGTTCAGGCCGGATTTTTCGTAGAAACTGGCCTTCAGGGTGGCATCCATATAATCGCTCAGGGCCATGTAATATCCGAAATTCTGAAGGTACCGTCCCCCAAAGCTGTTCTCCCCGTAAGTGGGTAGAATAATGCCGGAGCGCCGTCCCCGTTGCAGGGGAAAAATGGCGAACGGGGCGGCCAGAAGGGGCACGTCGGCGATGTAGAGCACCACCGGTCTGGCCACCGCGGTTTTTTTGACCCGCATCCGCATTTTTTTGGAGCGGAAGTAAAAGTGCGGCTGTTCGTGGTTGCAGGTGGTAAAGTATCCGTCTTCCACCAGAAGGGTGCTCTCCCCAACCTTGCGAATATCCTCTCCCTGGTAATAGCCGGGGGCCATTTCGGTTTTGCCCTCCACCACCTTTCCCCGGTTGTTTTTGAAGTCGTAGGAGAGGCGGATTCCGGTGATGGGTTGCTCGCCCTTTTCGGTGAGTACCGGCAGCTGCCGGGTAACCGGGTGCCCCAGGGAATCGGTGGTATCGGCGATGCCCACCGCGGTCATGGTGCTGTGGACCCAGTCAATAGTCACCTGCCCGGCAGTAAGGGAGATATCCTGATATTCGATCACCACGTTCCGGGACAGAACGGATGTTTGGTCGCTAAGGGAGAAGAGAATGTTCTCAGCGCGGTAGCGAACCGGCCCTTCAATGCCGGAGGAGGGGGGCGGCGGGAGGACCTTCAGGGAGTCCGGGATACTGCTGTCCGGAGCGGCTGATGCCTCAGAACCCGGACTGTTGGCCGGGCTGGAAAACGGGGGAACGGCGGTGCTGTCCTGAGCATGAAGGGATAATGCAAAAAAGAGGCAAGCCAATACGATGCCCGGGCGGATAAGCGCGGAAAGCAAGTTTGTAGAACTCCCTTAATGGGCAGGCTGTCGGATTCAGCCGCGAGTTGATGTGGGGTCGGGGAGCCAGCCCGGCCCGGCGCCCAATCCCGGGCCCGGTCCGGCAACATCATTAATGATCTTCCAAAGGCCTGAGCCGTTAATCCTTTTACACCTGCCGGGGATTCCGGCTTCAAATTGACGGAAACAAACCGTTTGCAAATATAGGTGCAATTTATTGCGGATATCAACCTTGTATTGCACAAATTGGCGGTTTTGCTTGCGCCGGCCGGTGGGGTTGGGTATTATGGCGAAACGGCGAAACGGCGAAACGGCGAAACGGCGAAACGGCGAAACGGCGAAACGGCGATAACAATCAATTATCAACAATCAACAATCAAGCCCATGCCCTACATCCACGGACGCAATCCGGTTATCGAAGCGTTGGAACACCAACGCCCCATCCAGAAAATCTACATTCAGCACGGCAACCGGGGCGATAAAATCAACCTGATTTTTCGCCTGGCCAAACAAAACCGCATTCCCATCACCAATGCCGATCCCCACAAGATTGCCAAAATGGTCGGCAAGGTAACCCATCAGGGGGTGGTGGCGCTGGTTTCCCCGGTGGAGATCCGCGATATTGCCGATCTTCTTGAGGCGCCCCTCCCCGAAAACCGGTACGGACTCTGGGTTATTGCCGACCAGATTCAGGATCCCCACAACATGGGCGCCATCATACGCTCGGCGGAAGTGCTCGGCGCGGACGGGGTTATTTTCGGCACCCGGGATACCGTTCCCATTACCGATACGGTGGTAAAGGCCTCCGCCGGAGCCGCCCTGCATTGTCCCCTTTATACGGCCCCGAATCTGGGACGCGCCGTGGCCGCCCTCAAGGAAAAAAATATCTGGGTTTACGGCTCCTCCCTGGAAACCGATCAGCAGCTTTGGGATGTCGATTTTTTGCGGCACTGCGCCATTGTTATCGGGGGAGAGGGGAGCGGTATCCGCCCTTCTCTGGCCAAAAGCTGCGATGTTCTTTTTAAAATCCCCCAACCCGGAAGCACCCAAAGCCTCAACGCTTCCGTTGCCGCCGGGGTTATTCTGGCCGAAACGCTGCGCCAGCGCCTCGGGAATCCCCGGGGATAATTTTCCTCCCTTTTGACCTTGCGTTGGTAGGAACGGTTGCCTAAGTTGGGCCGATTGTAAAAAATGCAATCTACGGAGAATAACATGTATCTGGAAGAATTTCAGAAGCTGGTAGAAATCATGACCCGGCTGCGCAAGGAATGCCCCTGGGATCGGGAGCAAACCCCGGAAACCCTGCGGCAATACATCATCGAAGAAGCCTACGAAACGGTGGAAGCCATTGATGACGCCAACTGGGGAGAGCTCAAAAAGGAACTGGGGGATTTGCTCCTGCAGATCGTTTTTCAGGCGGAAATTGCCCGGGAAGAAAATCGTTTTGAGCTGCATGAGGTCATAGCCAACATCAACCAGAAGCTAATCGACCGGCATCCTCACGTTTTCGGCGACACGTCCGTGGAAAATTCGGATCAGGTCCGCGACAACTGGGAACAGATCAAAATGAAGTCCGAAAAGCGGGAGTCCATCCTGCAGGGCATTCCCGCCCATTTGCCCGGATTGCTGCGCGCTCAGCGGGTGCAGGACAAAGCTTCCCAGGCCGGGTTCGATTGGCCCGACCCTAACGGGGTTATCGACAAAATGCAGGAAGAGATCGAAGAGCTGCGCCAGGCCCGTTCCCCCGCAGAAGTGTTTGAGGAAATCGGAGACATGCTGTTTACCCTGGTCAATCTGTGCCGTTTTCACAAGATCAGCGCGGAAGATGCTTTGCGGGCCACCACCACCAAGTTTATCACCCGCTTTCAGTATATCGAAAAAACCCTGGCCGGACAGGATCGACGCATTCAGGATATTCCCCTGGAGGAAGCCGAACAGCTCTGGCAGGAAGCCAAAGGGAAATGAAAAAGAGTCCCGGGCCCGGCCCTTCCGAAAGCGAAAAAATCCGGCAGGAGGCCTTTCAGGAAGGTCTGAATCGTTTCTCCGCCCAGCTTGCCCACGACGTCACTTCCTTTGTGGCATTGGTGCGGGCCCAAAAGTTTGATGATCCCCGCCTGGAGCGCCAGATTGCCTACATGGAGAAAATGGTGCGAAAAATGCGCCTTTTTTCCGCGCCGGAACCCCTCCGAACCCGCCCGATCAGGATAAATTCTCTGTTGGAAATGACCCTCGACATGTTTTCTGTTCCGGAAAATGTGGAAGTTATCCGCGAGTTTTCCGACAACCTGCCCGAAATTGAGGGCGATCGCAAACAGCTTCAGCAGGCATTCGTCGAAATTCTGGAGAACGCCTGCCAATCCATTGCCGATGCCCAGGGCATGGGCGGCAATTGCATCCGGATTCGCACCGGTTTTGATGGCCGGGAGATAAAGATTGCGATTCTGGATGAGGGGCTGGGGGTTCCGGAGGAATTCCGGGGACGGCTATTTGATCCGTTTTTTACCACCCGAAAAACCCAGGGAAGCCCGGGCTTCGGCCTGGCGATTGCCCGCCAGATTATCCGGGCCCACGGCGGGGAGGTGGTTGTCGAAGAAAGCGATGAGGCCAGCACCGCGGTGGTTGTGCGGGTGCCGGTAACCGAAAACCCAAACACTGATGATGAATGACCTACCTCAGCAATAAGATCCTGATTGTAGAAGACAACGAGATGTGGCGGGACAGTTTCCGCGAATGGGTGGGCGAAAGTTATGAAGTTCAGGTCGCGCAAAACCCTGACCAGGCCATGGGCATCTGCGAAAAATTCGGCCCGGACCTGGTGGTTCTGGACCTGGGACTTCCCCAGATTGACGACGGTCTGAATCTCCTCGATGAGCTGGTAAAGCTGGGGCAGGATTTCAAGATTATTGTGGTTACCTCCTATCAGGAGCACCAGTATGCGCTGGAAGCGCAGCGGCGCGGGGCCCATTCCTATTTCTCCAAGGGGGACGTCAACCTGGAGAACGAGCTGCCCCACCTGGTAAAACAAACCATCCTGATGCAGCAGTTGGAACGGGAAAACAAGGCGCTGCGCTCCAAACTGAAGGAGCGTATCCAATTCGACAATATGGTGGCCGTTTCCCGACAGATGCAGGCCATTCTGGAGATGATCGAGACCGTCAAGCACAGCCGGGAAGCGGTGTTGATTACCGGGGAGTCCGGGGCTGGCAAGGAAGTGGTGGCCCGCCATATTTTCCAGCAGGGCACGGTACTCAAGGAAAATTTTGTGGCGATCAACTGCGGGGCCCTGCCGCCCAATTTGCTGGAAAGCGAACTTTTCGGATACGAAAAAGGGGCCTTTACCGGGGCGGTTCGCACCACCCGCGGCAAGTTCGAACTGGCCGATAACGGGACCCTCTTTCTCGATGAAATCGGCGACATGCCCCTGGATCTGCAGGTGAAGCTGCTGCGGATTCTGGAAACCAAAAGATTCTACCGGCTCGGAGGGGAGAAGGAAATTTCGGTATCCTTCCGGCTGATCTCCGCTACCAACAAACCCCTGGCGGAGATGATCAAAACCGGGAAATTCCGGGAGGATCTGTATTACCGCCTCAACGTCATCCCCATTCACCTGCCTGCCCTGCGGGAACGCCCCGATGATATTCCGGCCATGATCGATTATTTCGTGGAAAAATTCTGCCGGGAAAACAACCTCACCAAACCGCAGGTCTCCAACCGGGTGATAGCCTTTCTGTCTCATTTGCCGTGGGAGGGTAATGCCCGGGAGCTGGAGAATACCGTCAAACGCCTGATCCTCACCAATCCCAAACGTATCGACATGGAACATTTGCCAACCGATTTGCTGGAAGAGAACGAAAATTTCCTGGATCGGGCCCTGGCCAATGAATTGACCATGGAGGAAGTGACGCGGATTTACGCCAAAATGGTGTTGGAGCTGAAGAAGGGCAATAAGAAGGATGCCTGTAAACTGCTGGATATCAACTACCGGACCCTGGTCAAAAAGCTGGAAAAGCTGGAGGCCTGAGCAGTCCCTCCCTACCCGTTGTACACCCACCAGTCCTTTTCGTGTGCCCGTCTCGGGTATTTCCCCGGGATTCCCCCATTGCCGGAAAACGATCCCCACCCGTTTCTTCCTGACGAACTGATATTGCGCATCCCCCCGAATAGACCCAGCATCATTGACGATCCACCAGGCCGGGATAACGAATAGGACATACCCTAAGTGACGCCCGAATAACCAGCCGTGAAATCGCGAAAGAAAACGGTTCGGTCGATCTGCTTCCAGCCCAAACTCAACTTAAAACAGATTTCGTAATTTCGTCCCGGCAAGTCGGGACGGTTTGTTTCGGACATTGATTTTGGCATGTCAGATCCGTGAAAACATGCTCTGGGAGGCTCCGAACAGGTGACCACCCGGCCTCCAGCCGGCCGGTTTTCCGACAGTGCTGTCGAAAAAGTATCACCAGGGCCCCGATGTCCGCAAAACCAACGGTGGGGCGGGTTTCCGGATTGCAAAATGTGCAATAGCCCCAAAAAATCAGTTGTATTTTGTGCAATTAGCTTACACAAAAAATCGCCTTAACCCAATAAAATTAAGGCCTGAGGTAGGTTTTTGTGGTTAAATTACTGTTTTATATCGACTTAATCTTGAAACGGGGTTCTGGCACAGAAGTTGTAATGTATATTGCAGCGTGGTTATCAGGATAGATAACAAAGTTGCAACGGACTGCTGATTTTTTGAGGAAGTCTCAGATAATAGAATCCATTTGGTTGTTCTCATCCAAAGTAAACAGGAGTCATCATGAAGGTTTTGGTACTGGAATCGTCGAAAGATCGGGCTAAGCTCATCAGCGATCTGTTGGAAGACTATCGTTATAAGATCCACGTCAACACCGGCGGCGAGCAAGTGCTCGATGATATTAAAGAGCTGAAGCCCTCCCTGGTTATCGTAAATGCCAACGTGCGCCCGGATTCCGGTGTCAGCATTCTGGAGAAAATCAAATCCGACCCGCGTTACACCAAACTGCCGGTCATCTTTATCTCCAACTTTGCCTCGACCGAACTGCCGACTCAGGTCAAACGTTTTCCCAATGTAGACTATCTGGTTGAGCCCTTCAAGATTAAAAATTTCCGTCACATTGTGGAGCGCTGGGTTAATTTCCGTAGCCTTTACGTGAACTAAACCCTCACCACGCCTCAACAATACTGTTTACCTGGATGGATGAAATTTGAGGCGGTGGCCTGCATAAACGAATCGGTCAAGTAAGGGAATATATTTAGACCATTTCTCGCCGGGAAGAACATCGTTCTTCTCGATCCGGGAAATCGCATCAAGGCTGGCACTCAGGTCACCGATTTTTTGTAAGGCCACCGCTTCAAGACTCATCGGCATCACTCCCTCCTTTTCTCCCTCACAACTCAGCGTCATGTGCAGCAATTGTTTTTGGGTTTCCACCGGGAAATCCTCATATATGGCCATTCTCTCCGCCAGAAAGCGGTATCCGATTGCCGGAAAACCCAGCAGACGGCCCTCGTCACTGAATTCGATAAATCCGGCCATCAAAAAAGTCCGTACCTGCCCCAGTCGCGAGCAGATGATCCCGCTTTTCAACAAATCCCGGTCTATGTTGGGATGAGCGGCGAACAGGCTTTCGGCAATATCCAGCATCTCCAGAAGGTGTTCCAGAGTTCCCCCCAGACGATTGTGATGCCATAGCTTGCCTCCCGGGGCCTGCATCAGGGCTTCGCGGAAGTCGCCATCTTTCAGAATATCCCGGAGCAAATTTTTGAGCGCGGGGGTGGTTAGCTTGTCAATTTCCCCCTGCAGTTTTTCCAACATTTCACGGGGATCCCGGTTGGCCGGGGCCAGAAAAAAGTAAGCCGGTGGGGCCTCCCGGGGCCGGGGCAGGCGGATTTTGCGCGGGGAAAGGCTGAGTCCCGAACGATAACTTCCCACGCTGGCTTCTACCCAGAGAATCTGTCCGGTGCGGATTTGGTAATGAAACAGCGGGCTATCCTGCCAGATGCGGGCTCTGAGGCGTCCGCTGCGGTCCCCCAATTCCAGGAGCCGGTACGGATCGCCGGATTGGGTGTAGCGCGTCTCAAAAAGCCGCACGATACACCATCCGCTATAGGTTTCTCCCGGGCGGATTTCTTTGAGTAGTTGAAGCTGGGACGATTCGGTGGCAACAGCGTCGGAATGCAAAATTCCCCCTTTCCATGCAGCATGATGGCCTTTCTCCAGGAGAGCGTCAACTATGGTATGTCGGGTTCGTCATCCCGCCCTAATACATATCCCGGAGCAGGCTTTTATAAATAGATGCAAAATGGGGGAAAATTCCACACGGGGGAAGGTTATTTCCGGGATTCGGCTTCCGTTTCGCTGAAAATGACCACGGAGCCGTTTCCTTTGGTTCTGGCCAGGCGCAGGGCCCGCCGGGCATTTTCGATCAGCTCGCCGGGGGAGGAACCGGAAAGTTCGAACTGGGCCAATCCGGCGGTTACGGAAATATGGGAAACCTGCCCGTCTGCCCAGGCGCGTTTGTCCAGGAGGGGGAGGATCTGGGATTCCACGTGCTTCTTCAGAGAGTGGCAATCCTTTTCCGGCCATAAAATGGCGAACAGACGATCATCCAGGCGAAAGCTGTAATCTGCCGGCAGGTGGCAGTCTCCCAGAAATTCATTGACCATCACCTGGTTCAGGGAAGGGGTCTGGTGCAGCTCTTCCGCGTCGAAGCGCAGCAATTGCAGGGAAAAGGTATGCCCGTGCTCCCGGGATCGTTTGATTTCCCGGGTCAGCTCCAGATCCAGGGCCCTGTCATTACCCAGGCGGGTTTGCTGGTCCAGCAGATTGCCGCTGGCAAGATTTTCGATAACCTCAATGCGTTGCAGGCAGGCGGAGGCCTGGTAGGCGAGGGTTTCCAGGATTTGTTTGTGATCCCCGGTGAACTGATGGGGATTGGGACTTTCGATAGAAATCACCAGTTGGGCGGTATTGTTGCGGAAAATCGGCACCGCCAAAAAGCTCTGGTATTCCGCGGTGGGCTTTTCCTTAAGGTGAAAACGGGGGATGTAGTTGGTTTTGGCGGCGAAATTTTCCACCAGCATGGACTGGCCTTCCCGAAGCACCCAGCCCAGAATCCCCTCATTAACCGGAAATTGATCGCCAACCGACCAGTGGTCGTCGAAATTGGAGCAGAACACCACCCGGGCTTTTTCGGCGTTGAGGCGTTGGGAGATAACCACCCGTCCGGCGCCGAAGTCGGATTTGAGGATATTGTCCAGTAGGGTCCAAAGCTCCTCGCGGGAGTTGATTTCCAGAATGGTTTTGCTGAAGGTATAGAGCAGGCGGGTCATCCAGTTTTCGGACTGGTATTCGAAAACCTTGTTGCTGCAGGTCAGTTGGATGCTGAGGGCCTCCCCGAATTCCCGGAGAATTTGCAGATCGTCCTCGCTGAAGTTCTCCTCGGCTGTGGCATCCACACATAAAACCCCGGCAATAAAATTATTGAAGGTGATGGGCACGCCCATAAAGGAGCGGGGCGGTTCGGGGTGACCGGCGTAGTAAGGGAGCAGGGAATTGTTGTCCGGCAGGCGGGCTTCGATCAGCGCTTGTTTGTCTTTCAGGATCAACCCGGGCAGGCCGACGTTCAGCGGGAAATATTTCTCTTCGCTCAGAAAATCTTCGTTTTCGCGGTCGCTGTCCACTGCCCGGATATAAAACTTATCCTTAAAATAATTGGCCATCAGAAAAACAGCGGAGTTGGCCACTACCGTTTGCCGGATAAGGGGCAGCAGGACGGTCAGGAAGCGCTGAAAATAGGCTTCGATTTCGCCGTCTTCGCTTTTTTCGACCTTCTCTTTGGTGGCGACGGGGGGGACAGGGCGATTGGGGGAGGCGGTTTTTTCTCGTGAAACAGCCGGGCTACCGCCGAATAATTGTTGAGGACCGGCGTAAAAGCCGAAGCTGATGGTGCCGGCGATCAGGAGTAATTTGATCAGGATTCCCAAACCGCTATTGGGCAGGAAACTGACCAAAAAAAGGGTCACCAGAACAATTAGCAGTAATGTGGAAAATTGTGAATTCCTGTTCACCGGATATCCAGCCTGATTCAGAACATGAGCCCGGAGGGGAAAAAATCCCCTCGCTTAAGGCATCAATATACAGAAAATAAGCGGAACGGGTAAACAGAATTTCCACATTCCTGAGAACTACTTGTT
>JAGRBF010000100.1:15967-18714 GCA_020434205.1 Calditrichota bacterium
GCTTCGCTCAGTTGTTTGCCGGATTGAGGAAGGGCCGGACCCCGCTCGACCTGAGGGGGATTGATAGACGGACTCATGCTGGATTCCTGCAGACTGCCGTTGCCGGCGTTGGGGGTGGTTTCCTGAAAAATGCCGAACCAGGCGGTAAAGCCCAGAATAACAGCGGCGATGGTGGCAGGGAATTTCCAGTTGTTGGTCATTTGGGGGAGATGGAGATCCGGCAGATTGCGGCCGTGTTTGGCAGATTGAATGGCCTGGTGCAGACGCCGGTCGAAATCGGGAGCGGTGGCAACCGGATTGAGGTTTGCCAGATTTTCCCGGACCATCACCATGCGGTGCAGCGTTTCCCGGCATGCCGGACAGTCGGCAATTACCAGATCTATTTCCTTGCGAATTTCCGGATTGATGTCCCCTTCAATATACCCGGAAAAGTACGAGAAGTATTTCTCGTAAGCATCGTTACAATTATGCATAGGCAGCCCTTTTTACTGAATGCGATCCACTTACCACTGTTGTTGCTTTACGTTTGCTGGGGTTCGACCTCCAGCAAAAATTTTAAGTCTTCCTGTAGCTTCAAGCGCCCGCGATTAACGCGGGATTTCACCGTCCCAAGGGGAATGTTCAGAATTTCGCTGATTTCCTCGTAGGCGAATTCCTGAATATCCCGCAGAATAATCACCTCCTTGAACTTCGCGGGGAGCTTGTCGATGGCCTTCTGGATGATCTCATCCTTCAGGGCACCGTCAACGCGTTGATCCGGACTGCGATTGGGATCGGGTATGTCAAAGTCCCGTTCTTCATTGACGAAATTGCTGACGCTGAACAGCTTTCGGCGTTTTCGCCGCCGCAATTCCGTTTTGGCGAGATTACCGGCAATGGTATAAACCCAGGTGGAAAACTTGGCAATCTCTTTGTAATAATGCTTGTTTTTATAGACCCGTAAGAACGTTTCTTGTACTATGTCCTCGGCATCCACCCGGTTCCCGACAAAACGAAAAACATAGTTCAAAAGTTGGTCTTTATACCGGTGAACCAGGACATCAAAGGCCTGAAGGTCGCCACGTTGAAATTGTGCGATGAGTTGTTCATCGGTAACTTTTTGCTCGCGTTGCGTTGTTTTTGTCATAACTGCTATCACGTTCCTTGAACCCGGTAAATTGGCTGAAGTTCCAATATATTTAATCAATTGGGGCGAATCAATTTGAGAATCAGGCCGTCCAAAAGCACTTCTGAAGGCATCTGGCTGTTTCTGAGGGAACGGTCGCATTCTCCCATAAGTTGCATGGCCTGCTGCAACTGATTCATCTTCCAATTGGGCAGTTCTTTCAGATACTGGGCAAACTGGCGGGGGTAAATCCGCAGCCGCTGTTGAATGGTGCGTTCGTTCTTTTCCCCGCTCTGGTAATACCCGCGGATTTTCCACAACATCAGCAGATGGCGCAGCAGGAAAAAAAGGATGCTGCCCGGACTCTCACCCCTCTCGAGCAGGTTGTGCATCAGAAAGAGGGATTTGTCGAGGTCCTTCGCGGCAATAGCGCCGGCCAGCTCAAAAACGGTCTGGGTGACGTAGATGCCCACCACCGCTTCGATCTCTTCGGCATCGATGGCCTTCTTCTCGGGAAAACGATTGGCGACCTGGGCAATTTCCGATTTCAAATCGTGAATCTTCTCCCCGACCAGGTATAACAGGGTGCGGATTCCTTCCTCGGAAATGTCCTGCCCAAACTCCCGAAAGGCGCCGGTGATAAAGGTCTTCAATTCTTTTTCCCGCAGGGGCAGCAGATTTACCACGGTGGCGAGATCCTTGAAGACGTTGTAGCGCGCTTGATTGACGTTGTCGACCCGGGCCATCACGATCAGCAGGATGTCCTTGTCCGGCCGCTCCAGATAACGTTTCATGCGGTCCATGTTGGGATTACGGGTCAATTGAAAATCCTTGTAAACGATCACCTTCTTTTCCGAAAACAAACTGGAGCCGGCCGTCAGGGCGATGATGTCCTCAATGCCGGCATCCGGCGCATAGCGCAGAAAATAGTTCTCCTCTTTTTCCGCCTTGCCCACAAAGGCTTTGCTCATCTGCTCGATGAGGGTGTCCATAAGGTATATTTCCTCACCGTACAAAAAGTAAACGGCAGCAAGCTCCCCCTTTTTGACGGAGCGGGAAATATCGCTGTAATAATTTACGTTGTTACCGGCCATCAGGATTTAATGTCCTTGTTTTCCCGCTGAAAAGCGCGGTATAAAAAGTAAGCCGTGCCGCCCCAGATAAACCCGAGGATAACGACCATGGTGATGATAGTGCTGATCGGCATGGCGGCCTAACCCTCCATTTCGATGAGTGAATACAGCTTGCGGTTACCGATTCCCAGAATCGCCAGCACCGTTCCCCACTGCACCAGGCAGGTGCCCAGGCTGTAAATGTCGGTGGGGTTCCACCAGGAATCGCCGTTCCAGGTCTGGTAAAACCACCAGAGCAGGATGGCAAGGGCTTCCAGGGGGATGAGGTAGCGCATTATCCAGTCGTACCAGGCCCCGATGGTCAGGTCGTTATTAGGGCCGGCAAGGTATTTCAGGCGAAAGGCGGACACTCCCTTCCGGAGAACCGCGAAGGCAAAAAAACTGCCGCTGAGGATCAATCCCAGTCCCCATACCCAATCCTGATTGTTGAAAAAATCCTGCGACAGGGCAGAGGGCAGGCCCAGAACGGCGGTCAATCCCGCGGTTAGTCCCAGGGCTTTGCCGCGGGC
>JAGRBF010000681.1:0-1958 GCA_020434205.1 Calditrichota bacterium
GCCCTCACCTTTTTTTGGTTGTCCAATGCCATTTCGCTGCGCTGTTTTCCGCATGGTTTTGCCTCCCTGCTGTGGGGAAAATTAGCCGGCAGTCAACTGCTGCGCTCCCTGGTCCCGGTGGTGGTTATCTTTCCCCTGGTCCTCAGTTACCTGCTAATCGAGCTTATCGCTAAACGGCTGATCCAATACGATTTCGGGATCGTGTTTTATACGGTCACCTTTATCCTGATCGGCCTTTACTATGTAACCCTGCTGGCCCACTATCTCAACAAAAACGATCAGCGCCGCCTGGAACTGGAGCAGGACCTGCGCAGCAACAACGAGAAACTCTCCGTCTTCAAGCAGTCGATGGATGCCACCAACATCGTTTCCACTACGGATACCGAGGGCACCCTACTGGAAGTGAATGACAACTTTTGCCAGATCTCCGGGTATAGCCGCGGGGAGCTGATCGGAGAAAATTACCGGATCCTGAACTCCGGCTACCATCCCCAGTCTTTTTTCGAAGGCCTGTGGAGCACCCTCAAGGCCGGAGAGGTCTGGGTGGGGGAGGTGTGCAACAAACGCAAGGACGGCACACTCTTTTGGGTTTATACCACCATAGTTCCCCTGAAAAACAAGGCCGGGGAAATTGAGGCTTTTCTTTCCGTTCGCCGGGACATCACCCGGGTTAAGGAGGACCAGGCCCTTCTGGCGTCCACCTATGTGAAAAATCTGGAGCAGCAGAACCGGGAGATGGAGCAGTTTGTTTATATTGCCTCTCACGACCTCAACGAACCCTTGCGCACCGTCAAGATGATGACGGATATGATCCTGACGGACAAACCGGAAAGTTGGAATGCGGCTACCGAACAGAAATTCGGCTTTATCCGCGAGGCGGTGGTTCGGATGCTTTCCCTGACCCAGGGGCTGCTCGATTATTCTCGCCTCGGTCGGGCTCGTCACCGGGAAAGTGCGGACTGCAACGTTCTGGTGGAACACGTCCGGCAGGATCTGGCCGGGCTGCTGCGGGACGGCGGGGGTAATCTGGAGTGGGAAGAGTTGCCGGTAATCGATGGCTACCCGGTGGAATTGCGGCTGCTCTTTCAGAACCTGATCCACAATGCCCTGAAGTTTGCCCGGAAGGATCTGCCGGCCCGGGTAAAGATCAGTGTGGCATTTGAACACGGATACTGGCGCTTTGCCGTTCAGGACAACGGCATCGGTTTTCCCCCGGAATTCCGCTCCCGGATTTTTATCATTTTTCAGCGATTGAACCCCCGCGCCGAGTACCCGGGCAGCGGCATTGGGCTTGCTTTCTGCCAAAAAATTGTGCATTTACACGGAGGGGAAATCTGGGCGGATTCCCGGGAAGGGGAGGGCAGCACCTTTTATTTTACCCTTGCCCCCAAAATCCTCAAACCCACTTCCTTGCCCAAATAAAGCCCTTTTGCCTTTCATTGAATACAGCTTTAATTAGGGCATATTTTTTCCGTCATCCCGGTAATTTCTGAGCTGGGGCAGGGGTGAGGGGAAAAAAATCACAACCAACCCGGGCAAACCCGGTATCAGAATCCAAATTCTGGCAAAAAATCCCTGGCGAAGGCGTCTGGTGGAAACATGAAAACTGATGTTCTGGAAAGAGTCCGATTAGGGATCGTCGCGGTC
Organism: Calditrichota bacterium; assembly: GCA_020434205.1. GTDB lineage: Bacteria > Calditrichota > Calditrichia > RBG-13-44-9 > J075 > JAGRBF01. Next base: position 1,648 of record JAGRBF010000681.1, read on the forward strand.
GTTTTAGCGGTGAGCCTGGGGGTAATGTTGGGATGGTTCCTGGGGTTGAAGCCGCTGTTGAGCATCATTCCCAATGGACCCACCATGAAGTTTAATACCGCCCTGATGTTTTTCCTCTCCGGCGCCGCCCTGCTTTTTGTGGGAAAAACCGGGTCCGGGTCCCGTTTGGCCCGGTTGTTCTTGGCCGGGGCTGTGGTGCTCCTCGGGATACTGGTTCTGTCCCAATACGGGTTCGGCTTCCCTGCGGTTCTGGATGATTTGTTCATAAAGGATCCTTATCCCGGTCAATTCCCGGGACGTCCCTCACCGGC
>JAGRBF010000681.1:2034-3905 GCA_020434205.1 Calditrichota bacterium
TTGGCGAAACCCTGCTGGTAATCCTCTCGGCCATCGCCTTCCTGGCTATCTCCTCCTATATCCTGGAAATCTCCCACCAGTTTAAAATCTTTTTTATCCTGACCATGGCCATCCATACCTCAATTTTATTTGCCCTGTTGGCGCTGGCTCTTGGCCTGGCCCAGGTCGAAGAGGGAGTGGCGGCGCTGTTGTGGGGAGGACATATCGGCAACCGGGTGCTGCGCTACCTGGTGCCCCTGCTGTTTCTGGCCCCGGTGGTGCTGGGAAAAGTCGTGCTGACCTTTATGCGCAGCAGAGATCTGCACCCCGAGTTTGGGGTAGCCATTTACACCATGGCATTTATCATCGGCGGGGCAGTCTACGTGCTGGTAATGGTGTTTCACCTGAACCGAATCGATATGGAAAAACAAGCTTACATGACCGAGTTAGGTTATTTCAAAACCGCTCTGGACAAAGCGGCTATCGTCGCTATAACCGATGTAAACGGCAAAATCACCTTTGCCAACCGGAATTTTGTGGAAATCTCCGGCTATTCGAGAAACGAACTGATTGGCCAAAATCACCGCATCCTCAAATCCGGGCTGCATCCGCCGGAGTTCTACCGGAATATTTGGCGGACCATTGCTCGGGGTAACGTCTGGCACGGAGAAATCTGCAACCGCGCCAAAAACGGGAGCCTGTATTGGGTGGCCACCTCCCTCGTTCCCTTTATGAACGAAGAGGGCAAACCCTACCAGTATCTGGCCATCCGCCAGGACATTACCGCCAGAAAAGCGGCCGAGTATCTGCTTTCTCCCCAATACGTGCGGAAACTGGAGCAAAAGAATCGGGACCTGGAGCAGTTTGCCTATGTGGCCTCGCACGACCTGCAGGAGCCCTTGCGCACCATTCAGGCTTATTCGGAGGTACTGGGACGGGAATACGCCGGAAAAATGGGGGATTTCGGGGAAAAAGGGCTGGAATTTCTGGCGGAAGCCGCCACTCGCATGAGCAAATTGGTGCAAGGGCTACTCGATTATTCCCGCCTGGGCCGGGAGAACCCGAAAGAAATGGTTGATTGTAACCACGTAATTTCGGAAGTTCTTGAAGATCTGGAAAGAACAATAGCCGATTCCGGGGCCACTTTTTCCCTTCATCCACTTCCCGTGGCTCGCGGAAATAGCGTGGAGCTGCGGGTTCTTTTTCAGAATTTAATATCCAATGCCCTGAAGTTTCGGGATCCAGACAGCCCCCCTGTAATAGAGATAGATTGTCGGGAAGAGGGTGAGGACTGGTATTTTACCGTAACCGATAACGGGATCGGCATTGCACCGGAACACCAGGAACGTATATTTGTTATCTTTCAGCGCCTGCACAACCGCCAAAAATATGCGGGCACTGGAATCGGTCTGGCGCACTGCAAAAAAATTGTCAGTATGATGGGTGGGGAGATCGGGGTAAAATCCGAATTGAACCAGGGCAGCACCTTTTTCTTTTCCATTCCCAAAGAACCTGGAGATGTTTATGAACAAGAAATTGAGTTGCATCCTGCTGATCGATGATGATCGGGCAACCAATTTTTTGAACAAAATGATATTGGACCAGATGGGCTGCTGCGAAAAGGTGGTGGCCGTGGAAAGCGGGCCGGAAGGCCTGGATTTTCTAAAGACCAAAATCGATGGAAAATATCCCCATCCGGAACTGCTTTTTCTGGACATCAACATGCCCGGGATGAACGGGTGGGAGTTTCTTGAACACTACAAAAGCCTCGACGAGGAAATCCGCGCCCAGGTGGTGTTGATGATGCTCACCACCTCCCTGAACCCCGACGATTTTAACCGGGCCGAAGACCTGCCCGAGGTAAAAGGGTATCTCAACAAACCCCTCAACGA
>JAGRBF010000682.1 GCA_020434205.1 Calditrichota bacterium
GAAGGTTAATATAATCTGCGTAACAAGCGCGGAGCCCCTCGATCATATTTTCCTCGGTGTATTCGGTGGTCACCCTTTGGTAGGCTACTCCGGCCATCTCAGACATACGGGATTTACTTTCCAATGCGGTGATCAGGGCATTGGCCAGAGTCTCAGGGTTTTCATTTTCAAAAAGCAAACCGCTTTCCCCATTGCGGATTATTTCCCGGTTGCCGTAGGTATCCGAAGCAATAACCGGCAGCCCGCAGCCCACCGCCTCCAGAAGGGTGATGGGGAAACCCTCCCAGCGCGAAGGCAGCACAAAGGTGTCGCTGATGCGCATAAAGGCCGGGACGTCGGTTCTTCTACCCAAAAAATGCACCAGATCCTCAATGCCCAGATCGCGGGCCAGATTCTTCATGGCTTCAAAATAGAAGCCGTCTCCGATCAAAACGAAACAGGCGCGATGGTCCCGGAGAGAACGCTGGACTTTTCCGATAGCGGTCAGCAGGATATCGTGGGCTTTTTGAAAGGGAAAGCGGGCCACGGTCAGGAAAAGGTGCTGTGCCTCGCTGATTCCCAGACTCTTGCGGCTTACCGACGGACCGTTTCCCCGCCGCTGCAACTGCCGGTAATCGATCCCATTGGGGACGCAGGCCACCGCCCTGAGGCGATAGCGATTTTCCAGAAAAGCCTGATCCTCCCGGGAAACGGCAATCACCCGGTTCGCCCGGGCAAAAAGATGGCGCTCCAGGTTATAACGCAAGAGATGCTTAAAGCGATTGCCCCACCCCTTCAGAAAATCGTATTGGTGAATATGAAGTCCATGCACGGTAAACAGGAGGGGCGCAGACAGGGCTCGCAGGGGATTCTTGAGCAGGCTCAGCAACGGCCGCAGGTGATGCACATGGATCAGATCCGGCCGGAAGGCTTCCAATTCCCCAACCCCATAACCCTGCGTGAAAACCGCCACATTGGGCAGATTATCAAAGGGGCAGGTTTCGCTGCCACCGTCGGCAAATACCCCGAATTGCACCTCGGGGAAATTGCGCACGATCATCCGGATGTGCTGCAGGCCTCCTCCTAAAATAAAGGTATCGGTTAGCAAGGCAATTCGGGGGGCGGATGGGTTCGGTTTTAGATCCAAGGCCTACCTCGCAACGCTTTCCGGGTAGGCAAACGCGGCAAAAAAGGCCGGTGCGTCCATCCCGGTGTTAAACAAAAAGTCTAAGGCGGAGAGTCCGGCGATAAAGCCCCGCCCACTCTGGGGATACAGAGGGTGCTTCACCTCTAAAAAACGCAGACCGATACCGGCCGCCTCCACCTGGTGCGGGCACAGGTAGTTGAGGCTGCCCCCGGTCCCCGACAAATAGGTGTTGCAGCCGGTGGCAAGGACCATCTGCACAATGCGATCGGTGGCATCCGCGGCATCGATTTTCAAAGCCGTTCCCAGGGTCAGCGGCGTAAAAATCTCAAAACACCGGCAGAAGTATTCCAGAAGCGCACAATTGAGATCGACCAGGCGGTTCCATTGGCACCCATATATTTCTTCCAGCCCGGGGCCGAAGCGGGCAAATCCTGGGGTGTTGTGGTACTGATTCCGAATGGTTTGCCAGTGTTTTCTGGCCCAGTTTTTGGAATTGTCGATACCAACCTGATGGATCTCCTGCGGCCCCAAAGCGGAAGACAGGACCGGGACACTCAGCCAATGGGCCC
>JAGRBF010000683.1 GCA_020434205.1 Calditrichota bacterium
GCTTCCACCGCGGTATCCACCGAGGCAAAGGCGGTCATAATGATGATCACCGCCTGGGGATCGATCTCCACGATTTTTTTCTGAAGGGTGATGCCGTCCATCCCCGGCATCTTGATATCCAGCAAAATAATATCGTAGCGCCCCAGATGCATTTTTTCCAGGGCTTCCTTTCCGGAAGCAGCGGTTTGCACCGCGAATCCGTCCTCCAGAAACCATTCCTTCAACGAATCCCGAACCGATGCTTCGTCGTCTACGATCAGGATTTTTTTACCCTTCATGACCATTTCCCTCGGATAAGTTGGTTGGCAAATCGATGCAGAAATCGCTGCCGGCTCCGGGCAGGGATTCGATGCGGATATTGCCTTTGTGGTTTTTGACGATTCCGTAGACCACCGCCAGCCCCAATCCCACCCCGGCCTGATTGGTTTTGGTGCTCACAAACGGTTCGAAGATGCGGTCTTTGATGTGCTCCGGAATGCCGGAGCCGGTGTCGCTAACCACCAGTTGGATGTTGCCGGGAATTTCGGAATGGCGCAGGCGCACCGTCAGGGTGCCCCCTTTTTCCATGGCTTCGATGGCGTTCATGAACAGGGCCACCAGCACCTGCATCATCTGTTCGGGATCGCAAACCACTTCTTTGATGCTGTCGTCGGTAAAAACTTCGGTCTGTACCCCGGCCAGCTTCAGGTGATGATCCACCAGGCTGAGGGCCCGTTCGATTACCGCCTGCAGGGAGCTGGGCTGGTAATTGACCCGGGAGCCGCGGGCAAAGATGAGCAGGTTGCGCACAATATTCCCGCAGCGCATGGCTTCCGAGCCGATCAGGTCCAGATCCCGCAGCACCTTTTCCTTTTCCGGAAATTCGCCGTCCAGCCGCCCCACTTTTTTATGAAGCAGTTTGGCGTAGTTAACGATCCCGGAGAGGGGATTGTTGAGCTCGTGAGCGACGGTGGCGGCCATTTTGCCCAGCGAAGCGGTGCGCTCCACCTGGAGGATTTCCTTGTGGATGGCCTCCAGCTCTTCGGTCTTTTCCTTAACCCGCACCTCCAGCCGCCGGGAGGAATCCCGCAGGGCCAGATAGGCCTTGTGCAGGCTCTCCGCCATTTGGTTGAAGGAGGCGCTCAGGATGCCCAGCTCATCCTCGCGATTCAGGGAAATCCGGTAGGTCATATCCCCTTCGGCCAGTTTTTCGGTCCCCAGTTTCAGGGCGTGCACCGGCCGGTAAATGGTGAAATACATCACCACCCCGATCACCAGGATATTGACCAGGAAAAGCACGATCAGCGCCGCGGAAACATCCCGGGTGGCTTCGCTGAGGGTGGAGTCCACCTCCACCAGGGACATCTGGACATCCAGAACGCCCAGGATTTTGACATCCGGTTCGTGGTCGTGGCAGGGGGCGCCGCTGCATTCCGCGGCATTGCGGATGGGGACGATCAGGCCCATGACCCGACCAGCGCCCTCGTGAAAAATGCGCCATTTGCGATCCGCCGGCAGGGTTTCGAAGGGTTTATCCACCTTGTGGCAGGCAAAGCAGGCTTCCGAATCCATATCCACCTGATGCCCAACCTCGCTTTCGGTGGAGGAGAACTTGATTTCCCCGGATTTGTCGTAGAGGCGGATCCGCTCCACCCCGGAGCCGGTACCGATCCCCGAAATCAGCTCGTCGATGCGGGTGCGGTCGTTGTCCAGCATGGCGCGGTGCAGGGCACGGCGGATCAGCTCCCCATTGCGCAGGGAATTCTGCTGAATGGTATGCTCGAAAAGCTCCGTCTGCATGCGGGAATAGAAGGAGGTGTAGATCAGAGAAAAGGCGATAAATACAATAGAAATAATAGCAAACAGCTTAACGCTGAGCGAATGGGGAAAGAGAGTGGGTCGCAGCTTCATCGCAAGGCCGAAGCGTAGAAAAAATCAACGTCACCGTGATTTACTGCGGAAATGTACAACGGCCGGAGGGCCGTTGTCACGCCTTTCCCAAAATAATTGTCAGGGCATTTTGACCGACACCCGAACCAGGCCGCGGAAGTCCCCTTCTTCGTAACCCAGGGCTTTGTCCTCGGGATACAGAGCCTGCAATTGTTCCCCGACCCCCTCGGCCAGATGGGCGGGATCCCCGTGGCAGTTCAGACACAGGGCCGCGACCTTGAGAGGACGGTAATAGCGGTATTGCCCGCTTCCCAGTTCCTGAACGAACTCCGCGGGAAGGGCTTCCCCGTTGGCCGCGAGGGTGGTAAAATGGTTGAGCGCCGCCAGGTCGTTTTCATCCGGCTGATTGGCGGGATTGCGCCATTTTTCGCTGACCCGCTTTACCTCGCCCACCGCGGCATTCTCCGCCACCACCTGCCGGGTGAGGGGCATGGCTTCGATATTGCAGAATTTCAGGGCCCCGGAGAAACCGCTGTCCTGCACGGCGCGGGAGAGGTTGCCGCCCAGGGTTTTCAGGAGCGAATCGCTGATCGCCTTGCCGATTTGGGAGACCGCCGCCGGTGCTCCCTGCTTTTCGGGGGTGGACTGACAGGCCCAGATCAACAGCAATGCCAGAAACAGAACAGAATATTTCATCAAAAAATCTCCATTTTTTATGAAGCAGGACAAATGGACCAAAGAAGATCCTTAGATCCTTAGATCCTTAGATCCAATGAAAAGGACAAAAGCGTCTTTCAGTCTTAGTGTCTTCCGGTCTTAGCGTCTTTCAGTCTTAGCGTCTCCCTGTCTTAGCGTCTCCCGTCCCCGTCCTGCGTTTGAGATATTGGATGATCCGGCCGGCCAGGGGTTTCAAAAAAAAAAGGCCGCTGCACCAGGCAACGGCCCCTTTCAATATTACAGCCAGCTGTAGGGATACTTCGGATCGTCCACCGCCAGGGCATCCTGAGCGGGGATGAG
>JAGRBF010000684.1 GCA_020434205.1 Calditrichota bacterium
CCCATCAACCTCAGCTATTTTGATCCCTCCAGCGCGCGTTACAAAACCCTGAGCAGCCCGCAATACAAGGTTATTGTGACCCCCGGTGATGAAAGCGTATCGGGCCTTTCCGGCAATTTTGTGGCCAAATCCGATGTTCAGGTGCTGGGCCGCGATATCAATTTTATCAAGGAAACCGGACTGCAACTGGTGAAAAGCGGGGCCTTGCCCTATCAGGGCTGGTGGTTCTGGGCGGGACTGGGACTGCCGCTGCTGGCCTTTGCCGGGGCCTTTGCCTATCGTCGCCACCGGGAACAGATGAGCGGGGATATCGGCTACGCCCGTAACCGCACCGCGCGCCGCACCGCTCACAAACGCCTCAAAGGGGCGGAAAACCATCTGAAAAGCGGCGCTTTTTCCGAGTTCTACGGGGAAATGTCCCGCGGGTTGATCGGATTCCTGGGCGATAAAACCAATCGCGAAACCACGGGGATGACCCGCCTGGAAATCGAGGCACTCCTGGCCGATTACGACGTGAATGACGACCTTCGCCAGGACTTCCTGACCTGCCTGGATGAGGCCGATTTCCGGCGTTTTGCCCCGGCGGATAACCAGGCGGAGCAAGCCCGGGATTTCTTCGAGCGGGGCAGTGCGGTGCTGGATCAGCTGAGTAAAAGGATTTAGGNNTGTAGGCTGTAGGGATTTAGGGGTACCTACAGACTAAAAACCTACAGCCTGATTGCCAATTCCCCATAAAAAACCAGATCACCAACCATGACGACCAATATGCGCATTCGACTCACCATCCTGCTGATGTTTGTTTCGGTGGCCCTTGCTGCCCAGAGCGGCGGGGATTATTTCTTCGACCAGGGCAACGCGGCCTACCGGGACGGCGATTACAACAAAGCCGCGGAGTGGTACACCCGCATTCTGGACAGCGGCTACGAAGGCAGCGTGGTTCATTACAATCTGGCCAACTGCTATTACAAGCTGGATGAGCTGGGTTTGAGCATCCTGCACTACGAAAAAGCCCTGAAGTTGTCTCCCGGGGATCCGGAAATCCGCCAGAACCTCAACCTTGCCAATCTGAACGTCAAGGATCGCATCGAAATGCCCCCGGCCTTTTTTCTGCTGCGCTGGTGGGAATCCCTGAAAACGGCCTTAACCCCGAGCGGCTGGGGCAAGACGCTGATTCTCTTCTACGTCCTGGCCATGCTGTTGGCCACTGCGGCTTTATTCCTGAGAGGCAACGCGTTGCGCCGCTGGTTGTGGGGCGGAATGACGGTTGCCGGTACCCTGGCTTTACTGGCCACCCTGCTGATGTTTATCCGCATGGATCAGGAAACCAATCATCCCGCCGGGGTGGTTCTGGTTAATCAGGTAACGGTGCTCAGCGCCCCGGATCCCAACAGCACCGATGTGTTTGTACTGCACGAAGGCTCGCGCCTGACCGTAGAACAATTTCGCGGAGAGTGGTTGCAGATTCGTTTGCCGGACGGCAAAAGCGGGTGGATGAAGCGGGAAAACGTCGGGGTTATCTAAAAGCCTTTG
>JAGRBF010000685.1:0-4904 GCA_020434205.1 Calditrichota bacterium
ACAGCCTGACCCGCACCTTCCGGATTGGGGGGCGCGAGACTGGCCTGGAAATCGATCGCCTGGCCTTCGGGCGGGCCGACCTCTATTTCACGGTAGGCAATCTGGACAATGGTGAGCCCGGTTCGGAAGATCCCCCGGGCGGCGGGACTGAGCAGGACCCCCTGGCCACCGGCCATTCCAAATGGCTTGGCTGCGCCTACAGCGCCGCACAGGCCCCGCAATTCGAGAATTATTGGAATCAGGTAACCCCGGAAAACGCCGGCAAGTGGGGCAGCGTGGAGCCCTCCCGCGATGCGATGAACTGGGGCGGGATGGACCAGGCCTACAACTTTGCCAAAAACAACGGCTTCCCGATACGCTATCACGTGTTGATCTGGGGGAATCAGCAACCTTCCTGGATCGAAAATCTCTCCGAGACGGAGCAGTTGGCGGAAATCGAGGAGTTTTTTCAGGCGGTAGCCAACCGCTATCCCGATATCGACTATCTGGAGGTGGTCAACGAACCGCTGCACGATCCCCCGGACGGGCGGGGCAACGGCAATTACATCAATGCCCTGGGCGGCTATAACAACCTCTACGGCACCGGGCACGACTGGATTATCCGGGCCTTCGAGCTGGCCCGCCAGTATTTCCCGGACAGCACCAAACTGATGATCAACGATTACAGCATTATCAACGACAATAACGCCACCACCCAGTACCTGAACATCATCAATTCCCTGGTTTCCCGGGATCTGATCGACGGTATCGGGGTGCAGGGACACGCATTTTCCACCCGCGGGTCGGTGAACACCATGGTTAGCAATCTGACCCGCCTGGGCAACACCGGGCTGCCCATCCAGATTTGTGAGATGGACATCGACGGGCAAACCGACGCCGTGCAACTGGCCGATTACCAGCGCCTTATTCCCCCGATCTGGGAACATCCCGCGGTGGAGGGCATCACCCTGTGGGGATGGCGACCGGGCTTGTGGCGCAACGACCAACGCGCCTTTCTGATCGACGAAAACGGCGACGAACGCCCCGCCCTGGTCTGGCTGCGCGAGTATTTGCGCTCCACGGTGGGCATCGGGGATCCTTTGCCCGCGGCGCCGGCGCAATTCCGCCTCCACCAGAACTTTCCCAATCCCTTTAATCCGGAAACCCGGATAACCTATGATATTGCGCACCCTGCCCGGGTTACCCTGATCGTCTACGACATTCTCGGTCGCCAGGTGGCCACCCTGGTAGACCGCCATCAGGGGGCCGGGCGTTATTCGGTGCCCTTCCGGGCCGGCCATCTGGCCAGCGGCATATACTTTTACCGCCTGCATACGGGGTCCTTCGAGGCCACCCAAAAAATGATGCTGGTGAGGTAGAGATGAGCCAGGCTCCCCGGGGTGACGGTCCGGAGATCACAACTATACTTAACACGTCCTAATGAGGAAACATGGGTATTTTGCTAAACAAGACCGGTTTTGCCGCCATAACGGCGGCCTTTTTCCTGCTGCTATCCACTGCCGGCATGAGCATTCTGGCGCAACCCTCCGGCGGGCCGTATGGTCCCCTATCCCAGAGCTACGCCCTGCCCAAGGTGCCGGGCACCATCTATTACGCGGCGCCGCAGGGAAATCCCGAAGGTCCGGGAAAATCCGCCGATGCCCCGACCACCGTGGAAGCGGCGATCTCCCGGGTCAAAAGCGGAGATGCCATTGTGCTGCGCGGGGGCACCTACCGGACCGGCAACCTGCTCCTCAACCAGGGCATCACCCTTCAGCCCTATCAGAATGAAAAGGTGGTCTTTAAAGGCACCTATGTGGCCAGCGACTGGACCGACATCGGCAACGGGCTGTGGACTACCACCTGGCAGCATCTGTTTCCCCAAAAGCCGCAAAGCTGGTGGCGCCGCCATCGTCAGGGGAAATTCACCCCGCAATGGCTGTTCAACAACGACATGCTTTTCATTGACGGCAAATTCCTGCAGGCCGCCGGTTGGGAGGGTTACGTCGACGAAAACAGCTACTTTATCGACTACGAAAGCGGGACAGTCTACATCGGGACCGACCCCACCGACCGCCTGGTGGAAATTACCGCCTTCGACGTGGCCCTGCAGCGCACCACCGGCAAAGCCCACGGCAAAAAATCCGACAAAAAAGGCCCCAAAATTTACGGGATCACCTTTACCCAATACGCCTACCGGGCCATCGAGATTGAGGGCACCGAGCCGGAGGGCCTCTCCGCGGAAAAAGACCACGGCAAGGACGTAGTGGGAACCACCCTGGAACATTGCGAGATCTCCTACTGCTCCCGGGTGGCCGGTTATTTCCGCGGCGATTCCCTGGTGATCCGGCACTGCAAAATCAGCGATACCAGCACCGAAGGGCTGTACATCATTGCCTCCAACGACGTGCTGCTGGAGCGCAACATCCTCACCCGCAACAACATCGAAGGCATCACCGGCTATTATCCGGCGGCGGTCAAAATCTTCAACCAGTCCTACCGGGTTACCTGCAACGACAATCTGGTGATCGACCACCCTAACTCCAACGGCATCTGGTATGACGTGGGCAACGTGGACGGGGTTTTCACCAACAACTGGATCCAGAATATCGGGCATAACCGCGATGCGGGATTAACCGACCAGGTGTGGCCCAGCGACAACGGTTTTTTCTTCGAAATCTCCAGGGGGGCCCTCTGCGCCGGCAATCTGTTTGTGGATTGCGACCATGGGGTCCTGGTGCTCAACGCCTCGGACGTTCACATTTATAACAACACCTTCGTCAACAGTCAGGTGGCGGTGGGGCGCAACACCCGCAGCGCCCAGGGCGATCACTTCGGGTGGCATCCCAGCACCGGTCCTGATGTGGACGAACGGGACGGCCATATTTTCGCCAACAACCTGATGAGCGGGGATGCCCGTTTTTTCCGGCCCCTGTTTTTCACCTGGCAAACCCCTTCCCTGTGTGAGCAGTTGCCGGACCCCATGTTCAGCGAGGTCAGCCACAATATCTATTTTCGTCAAATGGAAAAAAACCCCTATCCGGTTATCCTGTGGAGCCCCGGCCAGGGGGAAAACTGCCAGAGCGGATTTGCCGATCTGGAGGCCTTTCGCAAGCGCTACCCTGCTTTTGGGGAAGGAAGCCGCTTTTACGACCATTCCAGCGGACCGCTGTTTCAAAGTCCCGAATTGGGTCACTACCAACCAACAGCCGGATTCCCGGAGCCCACCGGATTCCGGCTGCCTCCTGAGGCTGGCAAACTGCTCGGAATTTCCGGGCGGTTTGCCGGCGCTTTTGCACCGCGGGAAAAGGAATGATTGGCGGTTGGTGATGAAGACTGGTTATACTCCGGGGTAACGGTTTTCAATTTGAGACAGAAAGGACAGGATACGTTTATGCAACAAAAAATTGATATTATGTGGCTTGCCCTTGCACTAACCACCATGTCCACCCTTATGCTGGGGCAGGCGCCCACCTATCCCCCGGCCATTATTCCCGGCTCGCAACAGCGGGAACTCTACAGCGAGGTGGTTAAGCAGCAATACACCCTTTATGTGCACCTGCCCATGAATTACGGCCAGGAAGAGCGCACCTATCCGGTGCTGTATCTGCTGGACGCCCAGTGGGACTTTTCCCTGGTAACCGCCATCTACGGGGAGCAGTATTACGACGGCTTTCTGCCGGAGATGATCATTGTGGGGATTACCTGGGGCGGGGAAGGGGCGGACCCCAACTATCTGCGCGCCCGGGACTTTATCCCCACCCATAACCCGTCCATCCCGCAGTCCGGCGGGGCGGCCAAATTCCTGACCTTTATTGAAGAAGAGCTGATTCCCTTTGTCGAAAGCGAATACGCCGCCGGCGAGGAAAGAGCCCTGATGGGCAGTTCCTTCGGCGGTCTCTTCACCCTGTATGCCTTCTTCAGCAAACCGCAGCTTTTCCGCCATTACGTGCCCACCAGCCCCGCCACCCCCTGGGACAGCGGCTCGCTGTTTCGCTTTGCCGAGGGATTTAAGGAACGCAGCAAGGGGCTGAATTTGCGGATGTTCGCTGCGGTCGGGGAACTGGAAGGGCTGTACGGCCCCTTCAAGGACCTCATGACTTTTTTTCGTGAAAAGAACTACCCTGCCCTCACCCTGAAGAGCCACATCGTTGCCAATTCCGGCCATTCCGGGGTCAAGGCGGAAGGCAATACCCGGGGACTGCAATTCGTGTTCAATCGCGGGGACCAGAAGTTGGACAAAGCGGTTCTGGAAAGGCTGAAGGGCCGCTACATCGGGGAAAAAAGCGGCAACAGCTTTACCCTGGCCCCCAAAGGTGGCAAGCTGATTCTCAATGAACCAGACGGCAGCTCCCGCATTCTTTCCGCCGCCGGAGAAGGCGAATTTTACCTGCACGGGGAATTTTTCAAGATTTCTTTCGAAGAAAAGGGCGGGGAAATCGACGGCCTGATTCTGAAGCAATTCGGAAGCCGGGAACGGTATTACAAGAGCCGGTAACCCTCTCTTTTGTTTTTCATTTGCGGCGGCATCGGAGAACTATGACCAAAAAAATCAAAAAGTTAAGAAGCCAGGAATGGTTTGGCGGGATGGACAAAATGGGGTTTGTCCACCGCTCCTGGTTGCGCAATCAGGGTTATCCGGATGACGCCTTTCAGGGAAAACCGGTAATCGGGATCTGCAATACCTGGTCCGAGCTGACCCCCTGCAACGGGCACCTGCGCGAGCTGGCCGGCTTCGTCAAAAAAGGCATTCTGGAAGCCGGTGGAGTGCCCATGGAATTTCCGGTGATGTCCCTCGGGGAAACCATCATGCGCCCCACCACCATGCTGTTCCGCAACCTGGCCAGCATGGATACCGAGGAGTCGATCCGCGCCAACCCTCTGGACGGGGTGGTGCTGATGACCGGCTGCGATAAAACCACTCC
>JAGRBF010000685.1:5061-5469 GCA_020434205.1 Calditrichota bacterium
ATGCGGATCTTCTGGAGGCGGAGGTGTGCGCGGCCCGCAGCAGCGGCCATTGCAACACCATGGGCACCGCCTCCACCATGGGCACCATGGTCGAAGCTCTGGGGCTGACCTTGCCCGGTGCTTCGGCCATTCCAGCGGTGGATTCCCGCAAAAAAGTGATGGCCCAGCTCTCGGGGCGCCGCATCGTGGAGATGGTGCGGGAGGATCTGCGGCTCTCGGACATCCTGACCCGCCAGGCCTTCGAAAACGCCATCGTCACCAATGCCGCGGTGGGCGGCTCCACCAACCTGATTATCCATTTGCTGGCCATTGCCGGGCGCATCGGGGTGGAGCTGGTTCTGGAGGATTTCGACCGGATCGGGGCCCAAATTCCCCTGCTGGTCAACCTGATGCCCTCCGGGAAGTATC
>JAGRBF010000101.1 GCA_020434205.1 Calditrichota bacterium
ACCGGGGCCCAGGTCAGCCAATGGGGATGGGAGGTGGCATCCGCGCATTTGTAAAAATTAGCCCGCCACCGGGTGCCGGTATCAGGGGCCCGCAGCGGGGCATAACGGGTCAGCAATTTGAAGGGCAGGCGGTATTCCACCGTCCACGTTACCGAATCCTGGATTTCGGGGTCCACGATCCGGGGCAGGGAATGAGCAATGCTGATCCGCTCGATATCCTCGCCGGAGACCCGTTCCACGTCCTCACCCCGCTTCAGTTGATGCTGAAAAAGAAGGGTTCCCCCGCAGTTCATCTCCAGATTAAAGTACCCCGAATCGCTGTCCTCCTCCGGCGAAAAAAAGAATTCCACGCAACTGTCCTTGTAAACGGGATCCTGAGGTTTTTCCGCCACCGCCCGGACGTACTGATCCTGCACCTGGAAGATGACGTACAGGGCGTTAGTGTCGTAGGCTAAGCGGGCCCGGGTCCGGGGAAAATGTTGCGGTTTTTCCCCCATGTAATGTTTGAGGGTGAGGACCGGGTGGACCTTCCAGAATGGTTTCTCCCAGTCCGCATCTATTTGCGGGGGGAGATTGACGTAACCCACCCGATATTGCGGGGCAGGTCCGGTGGGGGAGGGCTGGGGCGAAACGCCGCCGGCGCTCATCAGGAAAAAGGTGATCAGCATAACAAGATTTCCCGCTTTGGATTTGATAAAGAACCGGTGCATAATTGCGCAACCTTCTTCAGGAAACTGGAACATTATTCAAGGACCGCATAGGCCTTTAACTTCATTTTAATCTAAACTTAACAAACAATGGAAAATTAGGAAAATCCACCCTTCCCGGCAAGCCGGGTTTGTAAAATCCGAATTTGATTTGGTGATATCCGGCATCATCAATTTCCCCGTTTCCCTAACATTCCAATGTAACTTTCCTGCCTGGTCTTATCCCGGATCCCTCTAAAGTTACGCGTTATTTGAAACTGGATAATAACTGGTTTTGGCACCGCCCAATTCATACCAAAACCTCGTTTATCCGCCCTCTTTGTCTGGAGTGTCGCATGAAATACGGATATTGGTGCACCACGCTCATTATTGCCCTTCTCTGTGCCGGAGGGGCTGCAGTTGCCCAAACACAAAACAATCGAATTTTGCTGGACCGTCAGGCTCCTCTCGTTTTGGAAGAACCCAACGGCCCGGCGCCGTTTAGCCTTCTGGCTGCCGATCCGGTGGATACCACCCTGGAGGTGGCGACTTACGGCAGGTTTATTCGCAATCTGGGGGGCTGCAACAACGCCACCAGTTATGCGGACTGGTCCAGCCTGCCGGCCTTCCTGCAGCTCACCACCCGGGAAGTATACGGCCAAAACGGTAATATTATTACTGATTTTGAAATCGCCGCGGACGCCAGTGCGCCGCCGGGCGGCCCCTATACCGGCATGATCGGCTACCGGGTTTTCCGGGGCAGCGTGCTCTGCCAGGACGATACCATTCTGGTTTCGGTGACTATCGTTCCGGCCCAGGCGCCCCAGGCGCATTTCGATGCGGATATCCGGGACGGTCTCAGCGGAATGTCGGTGCAGTTTTCGGATTTGTCCAGCCACGGGATCACCACCCGCACCTGGAATTTCGGAGATGGCAACAGCAGCGCGGAACGCGATCCGGTTCACGTCTACAATGCTCCCGGCATCTATGCGGTCAGCCTTTCGGTGAGCGGTCCGGCCGGCAGCGATAACCGCACCGAAAACGGCTTTATCCGGGTTTATGACTGCGGCGGCGGCCAGGTTTTCTGGACCGGCAACGGGGACGGTTTTCACTGGGACGATCCCCAGAACTGGTGCACCGGCAGCGTTCCGGGACCGGGCGACGCCGTGTTTATCATCTTCGACCGCCTGGTAAGCCCCAACGGCCAGTACGATATCGCCATGCAAAGTCCCGCCTCCATCGCCTCCCTGACCATCGGTGCGCGGCGCGGGGAACAAATCCTCAATATCGCCGGCGGCTCCCTGTCCATTTCCGGGGATTTTTCGGTGGGGGACAGCGCCATTGTGACCCTGAGCGGGGGAAGCCTTGATGTTCAGGGGATTTATGTTTTGGACGGCGCCTTTCTGTGGGAGGGCGGAAACCTGAGCGGGGTTCGGCTGGATTGCAGCGGCCGCCTGGTGGCCAACGGAACCGGCACCAAGTCCTTTGAAGGTTGGGACCTCAATTTTACGGATCAGGCCTACCTGGAGATGCGCCAGGGCGTCCTGGTATTGCCGGATCAGGCGGAATTACGGGGACTTTTTCTGTGGCGCGGGGGCGCACTTTCCTGCACCGGCAGCGTTTCGGTGATGGACAGTCTGCGCATTCAACTGCGCACCAGCAACGATCCCTTTTTCCTGGATCGCACCCATTTGTTGTGCAAGGGGGAAACGGCCTGGAATCAGGGCGATATCACCCTCACCAATGGCGGGATATTTGAAAACGCCCCCACCGGCAGCCTGGAGGTCTGGAACCGCTCCAAAATGCTCACCTCGGACAACGGGGAGATGGTCAACCGGGGTAACCTCAGAAAATCGCGCTACTACGCCAACGCCCCCACGGAAATCAGCGTGCCGTTTACCAACACCGGGACGGTGCAGCTGGACACCATGGAGTTGCAGATCAAGGCGGGAAGCCTCTGGCAGGGAAACCTGGTGGTTAACAGCGGCGCCTGGCTAACTTTCTCGGGAACCGAAAGCCATACCTTTGAAGCTTCGGCCAACCTCGGCGGAGAGGGCTGGCTGGTGCTTAATGGGGAAGTCCAGCAATTCGGGACTTCCATGACCCTCACCAACCGCATGGAAATCCAGCGCGGTCGCACCGAGGTGAGCGGCAACCTGACCCTGCCCCATCTCTCGTTGCGTGGCGGGATACTGGCGGTCAGCGGCACCACCACCGTTCAGGACAGTCTTAATATTCGCATTCTCAACAGCGCCCGCCCCATTGTCCTGGATGGGGGACGGCTGGTTAACCTCGGCACCGGTTTCTGGAACAACGGGGACATCACCCTTGGCAGCGGGGCGATCCTGGAAAATGCCGGGAGCGGGACCCTGGATATTTACAATCGCTCCGATATGATTCCCGGCAGCGGCGGCGGTTCCTTCATTAACCGCGGTTTGATAACCCGCACCCGCTATTTTGCCAACGACGCCACCGGCATCCAGGTCCCCTTCACCAATACCGGAACGGTTCGTCTGGACACGACCGGGCTGGAGTTAGCGGTTGGATCGACCTATCAGGGGCAGTTTGAGGTAAAACCCGGGGCCTGGCTCACCCTGCGCGGGGATACCCATACCTTTGATGTGGGATCCACTTTGGCAGGCGGCGGCGTTCTGGTTTTCGACGCGGACGGTCAGCTTTTGAACGGCAATCTGGATTTGCGGGGGCAGTTGGAGTTGCGGCGCGGGGTGACCGTCCGCAACGGGGATTTGCCGGTTAACGGCTTCCTCAATTTCCGGGGTGGAACCCTGCGGGTAAGCGGGGTTACCAGCGTGTCGGATTCCATTTCTTTCCGGGAGGCCAACAGCAGCCGCCCCATGGTGATAGACGGTGGGCGTCTGCTCAACAATAGCGTGGCCTATTGGAACAGCGGGGACATTACCCTGGCCAATGGCGCCATTCTGGACAATCCGGCCGGCTCGGTGGTGGATATTTACAACCGCTCCGAGATCCTGGCCATCAACGGCGGCGAATTCCGCAATGCCGGGCTGATCAAAAAAGAACGCTTCTTTCACGCTGATCCTTCGGTGATCACCGCCCGCCTGGTCAACACCGGGATGGTGCGCGTCGATACCAGCGGCCTTAACCTCTCCTACGGTGGTTCCTACGGCGGAAATTTCGAGATCAACAATGGCGGGTGGCTGCGTTTATTCGGTGACCAGACCCATACCTTTGCGGTCGGCAGCACGGTGCGCGGAACGGGAACCCTGGTCCTGGAGGCCGCTGAACACCACATGGACGGCGATCTTTTGCTGGCCGGGACATTGGAATTGCGCAGCGGCCGCACCCTGATCAACCGGGACCTCACCCTGCCGCGGCTTACCCATCGCGGCGGGGCCCTGACGGTTTCCGGAACCCTCAGCATTTCCGACAGCCTGAGCTTCTACTATCGCAACAGCAACAATCCCGTGATTATCGACGGCGGGCGTCTGCTCAACCTTCGCTACGCCACCTGGAATCCCGGGGACATCAACCTGATCAACAATGCCGTGCTGGAAAATGCCGCGGGGGCGACCCTGGACATTTTTACCCGTTGGGATATGGAAGGGGGCGGCGCGGGCCAATTCATCAATCGCGGTCTGGTTAAAGTGGATCGTTTTTTTGAAGATACCCCGGCCACGGTGCGGGTTCCTTTTACCAATCTGGGCACGGTGCAGCTGGATACCAGCGGGCTGGCCTTTGCCGTTAGCAGCCTCAACCAGGGAGAATACCGGATTAACCCCGGGGGCAACCTGTATTTTGTGGGGGCGGACACCCATTACTTTGCCATCGGCAGTCAGGTGGGCGGGTCGGGTCGCCTTTCCCTGGGGGCCGCGGGGCATTTTTTTGAGGGCGATCTTGACCTGAACGGCTGGATCGAGCAACGCAACGGGTTAACCACTTACGGTTCGGACTGGCCGATGCGCAAACTCCATTTCCGCGGCGGGGTGCTGCGAATCGGCGGGCGGATAACCGTGGCCGATACCCTGGTGTTGGAGCGCCTGGCCACCAACGTTAACCTGGCGCTAGACGGTTGCCGTCTGGTCAATAACGGCGCGGGGGAATGGCTTCCCGCCGACATCGTGCTGGCCAACGGGGCGGTCCTGGAAAACGGGGCAACGGGCAGCCTGGATATTTTTACGGAAAGGCGCATTTCGGAGGTGAACGGGGGCCTCTTCGAAAATCACGGCCTGATAACCATGAACCGCTTTTATTCGGCGGTACAACCCCGGGTGATGGTGCCTTTCCTCAATACCGGTACCGTGCGGCTGGACTCTACGGGGTTCAAGCTGCTGGCGACCTCGAGCAGCTCGGGAATTTACGATGTTTCCGGCACGGCCATCCTGACCTTCGGGGGCTCCGGGACCCATCGCTTTGAAAGCGGTTCGCATCTGGGGGGCACCGGGATCGTTGAACTGGCCGCAGACAACCATTTGCTGGAGGGAAATCTGGACCTGCGCGGTAACCTGGTGGTGCGCTGGGGGGTAACGGAACGCTCCGGCAGTCTGGAAACGGCCGAACTGACCTTCTTGGGGGGAACCGTGCGGGTTGCCGATACCCTGCAGGTTAACGATTCGCTGTACATTGCCGCCACCGCCGGCCCGGACATCATCATGGACGGAGGACGTTTGCTCAGCAATGGATACGGGGTCTGGGAATCGGGACACCTCGACCTGGCCAATGCCGCGGTTCTGGAAATCGGGGAAAGCGGGGTGTTCGATCTCAATTCCAGCGGAAATATCGAACCGCATACCGGCAGTTTCATCCTCAATCGCGGCCTGCTGCGACGACTCCCCGATCTGGCTTCCCAGGGCATTAACCTTCCCGTGGAAAACACCGGGGAACTGCAGGTCGACGGGAATGCCCTTAATCTGAACCGCACCCTGCTGAATACCGGCAGGGTAACCGGAACCGGCAATCTGGTGATATCGCCGGCCAACCTTATTCACAACGGTGTTTTCGGACCCGGGAATCCCCTGGGAATCCTGACCCTCACCGGCAACTACGACAACGCCGCCGGGGCCCTGGAAATCGAGCTGCGGGACCACAGCGGGGCGGGCAGCGGCAACGATTACCTTCAGGTGAGCGGCAGCGCCGCCCTGGGGGGAGAGTTGCGGGTCCGTCTAAACAGCGGGTTTATGCCCCTTCCCGGGGACACCTTTGCCATCATGGGAGCGCCGGGCGGCATCAGCGATACCTTTATGACGGTTCTGGGTCCTTCCGGCTACACCCTGGAAATGGTTTACCGCAGCAATGAGATTTTGCTGGCCATTGGGGATCCGCCGGCTCCGGAGCTTTACGCCCCCGCAGACGGGGCCATTACCGACACCGCCCTGACCCTGGTTTGGCAGCGGGTTCCCGGGGTCCTTTCCTACCACCTTCAGGTGGCCGCGGATGCGGGCTTTACGACTCTGTTGAGCGATTCTTCCGGAATTGCCGATACCACCTGGCAACTGGTGGGGCTAACCCGGGACCGCACCCATTACTGGCGGGTTTCCAGCCTGGATCTGGGTGGGGAGAGCGTCTTTTCCCAGGCCTTCCATTTTACCACCCAGGTGGCCTTGCCCGCAGTTCCGGTTCTGCGGAGCCCCGCCAATCTGGCGGTGGATGTGCCCACCTCACCGGGATTCAGCTGGCGGTCTGCCCCGGGGGCCCGGAGCTACCGCTTTCAGCTTTCCGCGCTGGCCGATTTCAGCGTTTTGCTGGCGGATTCCGCGGGAATTTCCGATACCACCTTCACCGTTTCCGGTCTGGACCTCAATAGCCTCTACTACTGGCGGGTTAAAGCGCGCAATGCCGCCGGGGAGAGCGCCTTTTCCGGGGCCTGGCAGTTCACCACCTCGGATTTCCCGGCTCCGGCGCTGATCGCCCCGCTCAACGGCGCTTCCGGACTTTCTCCCGTGGTTCAGCTGACCTGGAGCGCCATTCCCCAGGCGGATGCCTACCAGCTTCAGGTGGCCGGGAAGGAGGACTTCAGCAATCTGCTGGTAAATGCCCCGGCGGTGGCGGATACGGTTTTCCTGCTGGAGAATCTGCGCAACGATTCGACCTATTTCTGGCGGGTCCAGGCCATCGGCAGCGGCCGGCAAAGCGGGTTCACCGGGACGCGCCACTTCACCGTTCGCTCCTTGGGGAGGCCGGCGCTTCTGGCGCCTCTGGATGGCGCCAGCGAACGTCCCCTCAGCGACACCCTGCGCTGGGCCTCGCTGTCCGATGCGGAGGATTACCGGATCCAAATGGCGGTCGACGAGCAGTTTAACACCCTGTTGATGGATCAAACCACGGCCGATACGCTGCTTCTGACCCCGCAGCTTCAGGTAAATACCACCTATTTCTGGCGGGTGGCGGGGCAGCGGGACGGGATTTCGGGGGACTTCGGCGAGGTCTTTTCCTTTACCACCGTGCTTTCCAGCGAAGTTAATCCGCCGCCGGTTATTCCCGAGCGTTTTTACCTGGGGCAGAATTACCCGAACCCCTTTAATCCGTCTACCACCATCCCCTTCGATTTGCCGGAAGACAGCGAGGTAAGCCTGGCGGTTTACAATATTCTGGGAGAGCAGGTTGCGGTGGTAGTAAGCGGGCGCCTGCCTGCGGGTCGTTATCAGCAGCGCTGGGAACCCCGCAATACCGTGCCCAGCGGGATTTATTTCGTTCGCATGACTGCCGGGCAGTATTCCCGGACCCTGCGACTGATGCTCTTGAAATAGTCCGGCATGGTGCCGTACGTGTCGAAATCCGATCCCCGCTGTTGAGGATTCGTCAGCGGGGTCTGGCTCAGGGAGAAGGCGTCCTGCAATAGTCTCTAATCTTGGGCAACTTTGCTTAATTTTGACACAAGCTTACTTTTGGCATTGTCCTTGCAAAATAATTCTACAGCATTTGCTTGTAACAGGGAAGTTGGGCAAGACAGGGATGTTTGGGGGCAATTGTTAAGGACCACAGGGAAGTGGTCGGAACGCTGCTGCGCTCCAATAAACAGGGATGTATCTCCAATAGAGAAAGTGCGCGACCCCTTCCGGGTCGCGCACTTTTTTTTGCCCGAATCGGTTCCTGCTTCCTCATTCGATCCCGGGATTAGGGTCCCCTTCATCCTGCCTCATAAAGGTGATTTTGCAAGTGAGCAGCCCGGTGCTTATTTTGGGTTTGAACGCTAAACCGGAGTCCGAATCATGAAAAAGGTTTCCTGGGGAATCCTGAGCACCGCCAGAATCGGGGTGGAGAAGGTTATTCCTTCCATGCAAAAGAGCAAATATTGCCGTATGGACGCTATCGCCTCGCGGAGTATTGTAAGCGCCTCCGGGGCCGCTTCCAGGCTGGGCATCCCGCGGGCTTACGGTTCTTATGAGGAATTGCTGGCAGATCCGGAAATAGAGGCCATTTACAATCCCCTGCCGCACCACATGCATGTGGAATGGACTCTGAAGGCCCTTGCGGCGGGCAAACACGTGCTGGTCGAAAAACCGCTGGACATCGAACTGGCCCGGGCCGAGGCCTTGCTGGCCGCCACCCGGGAGTATCCTCATCTCAAGGTGATGGAGGCCTTCATGTACCGCCATCACCCCCAGTGGGAAACGGTGCGGGAGCTGATGGCCGGGGAAGAATTCGGGGAATTGCGCAAGATCCAAAACATATTTACTTATTACAATACCGATCCGCAGGACATCCGCAATCAGGCCGATATCGGGGGTGGGGGACTATTGGATATCGGCTGTTACTGCATCTCCATGGCCCGTTTTCTGTTTGGCCGCGAGCCATCCCAGGTGGTGGGGATAGGGGATTTTGATCCGAAACTCTGGGTGGATCGCCAGGTCTCGGGGTTTCTCAATTTTGGGTCCGGTACCGCTTTTTTTACCTGTTCCACCCAAATGAACCCCCACCAATATGCGCTTATTATGGGCACCCGGGGGCGTATCGAGATGGACATGCCCTTCACCCCACCCAATGATGCCCCGGCCCGGCTGAGATTTTCCGGTGAAGGCGGAATGCGGGAATTTGCCATCGGTCCCCACGATCAATACACCCTGCAGGGAGATCTCTTTTCCCAGGCCATCATAAACAACACCCCGGTTCCCACCCCGTTGGAAGATGGGGTGGCCAATATGCGGGTGATCGACCGCGTCCAGGCCAGTCTCATAAAAGGGGAATGGGCTGCCATGTGAGGGGATTATCTCACTGAGAAAGCGTAGATGGTGTATTGGCGATAGGTTTCGCCCGGCTTCAGGATAACCGGGGGAAAATTGGCCTGGTTGGGAGAATCCGGAAAGTGCTGGGTTTCCAGGCAAATCCCGGAGCGTCGCCGGTAGCGGATGCCGCCTTTGCCGACCAGACTGCCGTTGAGGAAATTTCCCGCGTAAAACTGGATCCCGGGTTGATTGGTGAAAAGCTCCAGAAAACGCCCGGAGTTGGGATCGTAAACCGAGGCGGCATGGCGGATTTTGCGCCCGTTGCGGTTGATCACCCAATTGTGGTCGTAACCGCCGGCGGAGCGCAGTTGGGAATAATTGACGTCTATCAGTTCCCCAATGGTGCGGGGAATCCGGAAATCCATGGGGGTGCCGCTAACCTCCTCGATGGCCCCGGTGGGAATAAGCTCATTGTTGACCGGGGTAAAGCGATCGGCATTTATCTGAATCTGATGCCCTTCGATGCTGGTGGCGAAATTGCCGCTCAGGTTGTAATAGGAATGATGGGTGGGGTTGAGAATGGTGGTGCGGTCGGTTTCCCCTGAGTATTCGATGTGCAGCTCGTTGAGATCGGAGAGGGTAAAGGTAACCCGGAGGATCAGGTTGCCCGGATAACCCTCCTCGCCGTCCGGACTGTGGTAGGAGAAGCGGACGGATTCTCCCCGGGGATTTTTCTGGATTTCCCCTTGCCAGAGCACTTTGTGAAAACCGCCCGGACCGCCGTGCAGATGGTTGTTGCCCTCATTTTTGTTGAGGGTGAAGCGCTGTCTACCGATGGAAAAGCGCCCCCCGGCAATGCGGTTGGCGTAACGCCCCACAATGGCCCCCAGATGGGCGGTGTCCCGGACGTAATCCGCCAACTGGTCGTATCCGAGCACGATATCGCCCATTTTGCCATCCCGGTCCGGGGTGATGAGGTGGGTCATAATGGCGCCGTAGTCGATGAGCCCCATCTCTATCCCTGCCTTATTGACCAGGCGGTAGCGGTAAACCTCGCGGCCGTCTTCCAGTTTTCCAAACAGCGATTTAGTGATCATTCTGTGACTAACCTCGAAATCCCGAAAATGCGAAAACCTTACCCTTCAAGGGGTGAAACTTTATGCTCCTGGTGCCTTTGCGGTTACCTGAAAGCAATATGTCCCCCAAAACCAATTTGAAATTTTGAACGATTCAAATTTACTTGAACACAATTACGGCATGGGTTACATTAGCATACAATATATAAATATTCCAGAGAAAATTCCGGGGATTTCATGGCCGATGGGCAAAGTTTATTCGATTTAACCGGCAAGACCGCGGTTATTACCGGTGGCAGTGGTGTTCTGGGTTTCGCCATGGCACAGGGATTGGCAGGGGTTGGGGCTTCGGTGGTTCTGATAGGCCGCAACCCGGAGAAACTGGCGGAAAAAACGGAGGCCCTTACCAGCGCCGGCGCCCGGGCCATGGGGATTGCCGCAGACGTGCTGGACGAGAAAAATCTCGGTAAAGCGGCGGTCACCATCAGGGATGCCTTCGGCGGGGTGGATATCCTGATAAATTCTGCCGGTGGGAATCGCCCCGGGGCAGTGATCAATCCCGATCAGGATTTTTTCCGGGATCTGGATATCGAAGCGTTCCGGCAGGTTCATGCCCTTAATCTGGACGGGACCCTTCTCCCCACCCTGGTATTTGCCCGGAGTATGGCCGAACAGGGTCGTGGATCGATCATCAACATCTCCTCCATGGCTTCCCAGCGGGCCATTACCCGGGTGATGGGCTATTCCGCAGCCAAGGCGGCAGTGGACAATTTTACCCGCTGGATGGCGGTGGAGATGGCCCACAAATACGGGGAAGGCGTCCGGGTAAACGCCATTGCTCCCGGGTTTTTCCTGACCGAACAAAACCGCGCTCTGCTGACCAATCCCGACGGCTCCCTTACTTCGCGGGCGAAAACCATCCTCGCCATGACCCCCTTCAAACGCTTTGGCAAACCGGAAGAGCTGATGGGAACCGCCATCTGGCTGGCCAGCGAGGCCTCCGCCTTTGTCAGCGGAACGGTGATTCCCGTGGACGGGGCTTTCAGCGCTTTCAGCGGGGTATAAGCAAATACCCGGCGAAAACCTACCCTATGCGGCTGTGATCCGGGAATGATCTGTCGCCGGCAAAGGCCAAACTGAAAGGACTTTCGCGATTTCGAGATTTCGAGGTTTATCATCGAAAAAAGGCTTGGTGCGTAAGGTCTGATAATAAGGTAAGTTGCGATCTTTTAACCGTTCCCCCGGTCCCGGCCTTATACATACCGGGATGATAAACAGGAGAAAATATGTCTCTGGAACAGACCTGGCGGTGGTTTGGCCCCCGCGATCCCATTCGCCTTTCCGATATTCGCCAGACCGGCGCTACCGGCATCGTTACCGCCCTGCATCAGATCCCGGTAGGGGAGATCTGGGGCGAAGATGATATCCGGGCTCGCCAAAGGATGATCGAAGCGGCCGGTTTACGCTGGTCGGTGGTGGAGAGCCTGCCGGTTCACGAGAACATCAAAAAACGGCAGGGCAATTTCCGCCAGCTGATCGACCATTACCGCATTTCGCTGGCCAATCTGGGCGCCTGCGGCATCGACACGGTCTGCTATAATTTTATGCCGGTGCTGGATTGGTCCCGCACCAACCTGGGTCTTCGCGCCGCGGACGGCAGCCTGGCCAGCGGTTTCGATCCCGTTGCCATGGCGGTTTTCGACCTGTTTCTGCTGAAACGACCCCATGCGGAAGGGGACTATTCCCCGGAACAAATCGCGGCTGCCCGGGCCTGGCTGGACGCCAGCTCCCAGACGGAACGTGACCATCTGGTTGAGGCCATTCTGATGGGGTTGCCCGGTTCGGGCGAGGCGTTTACCACCGAGGTTCTGCTCACCGAATTGTCTCAGTACCGCGAAATTGGCGCCGAAACCCTTCGGGAAAACCTCTTCGCCTTTATTGCCGAGGTCCTGCCGGCCGCCATGGAAGCCGGGATCAACCTGGCTATTCACCCGGACGACCCGCCCATGCCCTTGTTGGGCCTACCCCGCATTGTGAGCACCAAATCCGATTTGAGCCGCTTCCTGGAGGCCAATCCGGAAACGGCCAACGGCCTGACCTACTGCACCGGTTCCCTGGGGGCCGGGCGCTACAATGATGTGGTGGATATGGCCGGGTCCTTCGCCGATCGCATTCACTTTATCCACCTGCGCAACGTCCGGCGGGACGGCAGGGGCGGTTTTACGGAGGTCAACCACCTGGAGGGAGACGGCGACCTTTACCGGGTGATGTCCATTTTGGTAGAAGAGCAGGAGCGCCGCATTGCCGCCGGCCGCCCGGATCGTCGCATGCCCATGCGGCCCGACCACGGACCCCTAATGCAGGTGGACAACGAGCGCGGCCACTTTTACCCCGGCTATTCCCTGTTGGGGCGGATGAAAGCCCTTGCGGAATTGCGCGGCCTGGAAGTGGCCATCCGCCGGGCCGGCAATAGGGGCTAACCCAATCCTCACTTAAATTCGGAAGGGCGATTTTTGAATTCTCTGAGATTATCCCGTTGGGCCGTCCGGGTCCTGATGATTTGCCTGGCAAGTGCGGCCTCCCTGCAGGGGGAGGACGGCCATCGCCTGTGGCTAAAATACGACCTTATTCGCGACGCCGGGCAGCGCACCGCGTATCAGCAAAAGGTGCGCAGCATTCGCATCCTGGGAGATTCTCCGGTGCTGAAAGCTGCCGGAGCGGAACTGGAAAACGGATTGAGCGGCTTGCTGGGGAAAATGCCGCCGGTGGCCGCCGGCTTTGAGGATCATCAGCTGGTGGTGGGCACCTTTGCTCAGGTTGCCGCTGCCATCGGCCAGGAGATGCTGCCCGGGGGCGAAAATCCGGGACCGGAAGGGTTCTCCCTGCGCCGCATTCAAATCAACGGAAAAAAAGTTCTGCTGATTACCGGGGAAAAAGAGGTGGGGGTGCTTTACGGAACCTTCCATTTTTTGCGGCTGCTGCAGACCGGGCAATCCCTCGAGAACCTCAACCTCACCCAGTCACCGCGCCTCAAGCTGCGCCTGCTTAACCACTGGGACAATCTGGATCGCACCGTGGAACGCGGCTACGCCGGCTTTTCCCTGTGGGACTGGCAGAAGCTCCCGGACTTTCGCCACGACTATTACCGGGATTACGCCCGCGCCAACGCTTCGCTGGGCATCAACGGGACGGTGCTGAACAACGTAAACGCCAATACCAACGTCCTGACCCCTCTTTATCTGGAAAAAGTGGCCGCTCTGGCCGGGGAATTCCGCCCTTACGGGCTGCGGGTTTTCCTCTCCATCAAATTCAGCGCTCCGGTGGAAATCGGGGGCCTGGAAACGGCCGATCCCCTGGATCCGGCGGTGAAGGCCTGGTGGCAGGAAAAGGCCCGGGAAATCTATCGCTATGTGCCGGATTTCGGCGGTTTTCTGGTGAAGGCCAATTCCGAGGGGCAGCCCGGCCCTCAGGGATACGGACGCACCCATGCCGACGGCGCCAATGTGCTGGCCGATGCCCTCAAACCCTTTGGGGGAGTGGTGATGTGGCGGGCCTTCGTTTACCAGGCGGATGTAAAGGAGGATCGCCACAAGCAGGCTTATAACGAATTCAAATTTGTGGACGGGCAGTTCCGCGACAATGTCCTGGTGCAGGTGAAAAACGGGGCGATCGATTTCCAGCCGCGCGAACCCTTTCATCCCCTGTTCGGCGGTTTGCCGCAAACCCCGCTGATGATGGAGTTCCAGATTACCCAGGAATACCTCGGCTTCAGCACCCATCTGGTTTACCTGGGGACCCTGTGGGAAGAGTGCCTGGCCTCGGATACCTACGCTCACGGACCCGGCACCACCGTGGCCCGGGTTATCGAAGGAGACCTGGACGGGCACACCCTTTCCGGGATGGCCGGGGTGGCCAATACCGGGACGGACCGCAACTGGACCGGGCATTTGTTTGGTCAGGCCAACTGGTATGCCTTCGGGCGCCTGGCCTGGGATCCCCGGCAAAGCGCCGCTGCGATTGCCCGGGAGTGGATTCGCATGACCTTCCAGCCCGATCCCGATACGGAGGCGACCATTCTGGAGATGATGATGGCCTCGCGGGAAAATACCGTCAATTACATGACCCCGCTGGGGTTGCACCACATGATGGGATGGAGCCATCATTACGGGCCGGCGCCCTGGATTAAGGACAAACACCGCGACGATTGGACCTCGGTGTATTACCATCGCGCCGACCCGGAAGGAATCGGGTTCGACCGCAGCCCGTCCGGAACCGATGCGGTTAGCCAGTATCATCCCCCGGTAGCCCAAAAATTCGGCTCCTCGGAATCCTGCCCGGAAAAATACCTGCTGTGGTTTCATCACCTGCCCTGGGAGCACCGTTTGGCTTCCGGCAAAACGCTCTGGGAAGAAATCTGCCTGCATTATCAAAGCGGGGTTGAGGGCGTCCGCCGGATGCGCGGACAGTGGGAGTCCCTGGCAGGGCGGGTCGATGCCCAGACCTATCGGGAGGTGGCCAG
>JAGRBF010000017.1 GCA_020434205.1 Calditrichota bacterium
TTGGCCGTCTGCCGTTGGCCGTCTGCCGTCTGCCGTTGGCCGCCTTATAACTTTCGCTTTTCGCTTTTCGCTTTTCGCTTCTCGCTTTTCGCTTCTCGCTTTTCGCTTTTCGCTTTTCGCTTTTCGCTTTTCGCTTTTCGCTTCTCGCTTTTCGCTTTTCGCTTTTCGCTTTTCGCTTTTCGCTTTTCGCTTTTCGCTTTTCGCTTTTCGCTTTTCGCTTCCCGCAATATCCCCTTCCCTCCCCCGCCAATCAATCCCTCAGATGGGTCAATTTGAGGCGCTTAGTTTTATAAATCAAAATTTATGAGTACGGACAACATAGAAATTTTGCTGCAAACCATATTTCTCGTGTATATCAGAAGATGGTCCTTGTGAGTTGATCGCGCGTCATATAAGTATCATTTCCAAACTTCCGAGATCTTAAAATGCTTCAGTGGTTTAGAAAGACAACAGACACCGAGGAAAGTGGAAACGGTAGTCCGGATATGGTGGCAGCGCTTACCCGGAAACTTATCGACTTTCTGGGTAGCCAGTTTAGCACCCCCAAACGTGCTACTGCCATCATGTCTCAGATTTCCCGGTTTAAGGAGTTGCCTCCCACTTATCAGGAAAAAGAGCTTCCCTCGCTGTATCTGAAAATCGAACAATATCTGGTCGACGAAGACCCCCTGCAGAAATTTACCCGCTCCCAGTTGCGCAAAACGGTTCGCTACCGTTACGAGCCCCTGATGGATCTGGAAAATTTCCGGGTTATTTTCGAGGCCGAGTCCACCCAGGAGGTTATCCTGGCGCAGTTCCTGCTGCAGAATCTGATGCAGCGGGCCACCAACGTGGTATCCGGTGAAGATCACGATCTGGTGAACGAAGTGGCGGATTGGCTGGACAATATTCCGGAAGTGCAGGATCGTCCCATGCCCTTCGGGATCGCCAGTCCCCTGCCCGAAACCACCTCGGACTGGATTCCCATCCTGGTCAAGGTTTCCCGCAAGCTGTACCGGCACCTGGAGAAAACCATCGGCCCGGAAGAAGTGGCCTCCCTTTTCGAAAAAAGCTACCGGGAGATCGCCGAAACCTACCGGCCCCTGGATTCCTTCTATGCAGTGGTGCAACTGCTGCCGGACAATCTGCTGGATGAGAACAAAATCGGCCTTCTCAGCGGAGAGCAGATCCGCAACGTGTTCCTCAACAAGGTTGAGCATCTGCGCAAAACCAATGAAGAGCTTTCCCGCAAGAACATCGAACTGAACGAAGCCCAGAACGACCTGATTATTGCCCAGGACACCGCCATGGAGTCCGTCAAGCTGTTCCACGGGGTTCTGGATACCGTGGAAGAAGGGATCGTTACCGCGGACGCCGACGGCAAGATTATTCTGGTAAACGAGCAGGTGAAGTCCATTTTCGGCTACGACGAAGATGAGATGCTCGGGGAAACCGTGGAAATGCTGATGCCGGAGAAATACCGGGAGCAGCATCGCAAGGGCATGGAGCGTTTTCTGCGCACCAACGAGTCCCACGCGATGGGTCAGCGCCTTTTTATGGAAGGTATCCGCAAATCCCAGCAGATTTTCCCGCTGGAGCTGCAGATCACCCAAACCCGCATCAACGACCGGGTCTTTTTTACCGCGGCCATCCGGGATCGCTCCGAGGACGTCAAAAACGAATCCCAGATGAAAAAAACCGCCGACAACCTCCGCCTGGTGGAGCAGAAGTACAAGAACCTGGTGGAAAGCATGAGCGACATCATCTTCACGCTTAATCTGGACGGGGAATTTGCTTCCCTGAATACCGCTTTTGAGAAGCTGACCCATCTGAAGCGAGATGAGTGGCTGGGCAAGCCCTTCACCCAGATCGTTCATCAGGACGATTCCATGAAGGCCCTCAAATTGTTTCAGCAGGTGCTTCAGGGTGAGGCACCGCCGGCCGAAGAGCTGCGTTTTAAAATTGCCGATGATCGTCACATGATCGGCGACTTTTCCATCGTTCCCCAAATGCAAAACGGCAAGCTGATTGGCGCGCTGGGAATTGCCCGGGACGTTACCCATCAGCGAGAATCGGAAAAAATGCTAAGGAATAGCGAACAAAATAACCGCCGTCTTCTGGACAATTGCCCGGAAGCCATTGGGGTTCACATCAACGGCAAACTGATCTTTGTGAACAAAACCGCCCTTTCCCTGCTGGGCGCCAGCGAGCTCAAGCAGGTGATGAACTACAATCTTTTTGACCTGCTGGACGAGGAACACCGCGAAGAAGCCCGCCAGCGGGCCCGCGATTTAAGCGGCGAAACCGGCAGCAATCCCCTGCTTTCCCGGGTCCGTCTGAAAGGCCTGGACGGCCAGATCCGCGACCTGGAGATGGTAGAGGTACCGGTGCAGTTCCAGAATTACCAGGCAGTGCAGTTCGTCTTGCGCGAATCCCGTGCCGAGGCGGCAACGACCGGCGCGGAGGAAAAAACGCCCCTGCGCGAGCTGTTCCTCCATACTCAGGATGCGGTGCTGATTACCGATCCGGGCGGACGGCCGGTGGAAATGAATCCCCGCACCAGCGAACTTTTCAAGGTGGATAAAAAAGCCATTGTCGGCAAAAAAATTACCGAATGGGTGGCCCGGGACGTCCGGGAGCGGGTTTCCAACAGCCTGCTCAACCTGGCCCAGGGCAAATTGTCGGTCTTCGAAACCGAGATCATCCAGCCGGATGGCACCCACGTGCCGGTGGAAGTGCGCGGCCATCGCATCAACTTCGGCGGTAAAATCGCCATGCTGCTGATGCTGCGCAACATCTCCGACCGCCGCGACCTGGAAGAAGAGCGTCAAAAGCTCTCCGACGAACTGCGCTTCGAAAAATTGAAGGCCAACGATTCCAGCAGCAGTCAGAGCGATCTTCAGAAGAAGCTCACCGCCATCCAGGCGGAGCTGCAGGACTCCCAAATGAAATACCGCGGGGTGAAGGTCACCCTCACCGACACCGAAGAGAAGCTGAAGACGGTGCTGGCCGAGGTGAACCAACTGCGCGGCAACCATCAGGCCTCCAGCGATCAGGTGAGCGTGCTGCGCCAGAATCTGGAAAAAGCCGAGTCCGAAAAACGCGAAGCGACCATCCGCCTTCAGGAAATGCAGCTCCACGCGGACACCCTGGACAAAAAATACCAGGCCGCGGTGGCCTCGGGCAGCGACGTCCACGCGTTGGAAGCCTCCAAAAAAGAACTGGAAACGGTTAATCAGGAATTGCGGTTGACCGTGCGCGAGCAGGATGCCGCCATCCGCGAATCTCAGCTCAAAATCAAAGAACTGGAAATTTCCCTGCAGAAATCCCGCACCGGGGTTCAGGAAGTAGAGCTGAACCTGCAGAGCGCGGAAATGGACCGCGACGCTTTTTCCAGGAAGCTGGACACCCTGAATGGTGAACTTCGGGAATTGGAAGGGCGCCTGGCGGAAGCCGAGGCCGAAAAACAGCAGCTCGCCGAAAAGCTGGCGGTTACCGAAGCGCAGGTTTCCGAGCAGATCGAAAGCATTGAGAACCGCACTGCCGAGCAGCTGAAAGCCGTCGAGGTTCAGATGGCCAGCGTTCAGGAGCAGTCGCAAACCCTGCGCAGCCGTCTCTCCGAGGTTCAGGAAGAACGCGACACCGCCATGGAAGAACTCACCACCGCCCGCCAGACCCTCGCTCAGGTCAACGAACGCATGAGCGCTCTGGAGAGTAAGCTGGAAGAAGGCGGCAGAAATCTGGAAGAAGCCGAGAAGCAGGGCAAGGAAGACCAGGCCCGCATTCTGGCCCTTCAGGAAAAACTGATTACCACGGAAAAGAACTTTCAGAGCACCCGCTCCGAGCTGATGAACCTTCAGGAAGATGAGCAGGAGGTTCGCAAACAACTGAGTGAACGCGAGCAGGAACTGGCCGCTTTGTCTCAGACGGTCGGGGAAAAATCGGTGGCCCTGGAAGAAATGATCTCCCAGTTGGAAGAGGCCAGCGAAAAAACCCGCCGGCAGGTTGCCGAACTGCGGGAGAACTCGGAATCTCAGCTGTCTGAGCGCAATGAGGTAATCGCCATGCTGGAAGAGAAGGTGACCATGCTCAACCAGGAGCAGGAAGCCGGACGCGACCGGGAAGAGGAACTTTCCCGCCAGCTTGAGGAAGCCCATCAGAAGATCCAGGTGGGGGAAAATGCTCAGGCCCGCGTGGAAACGCTGGAAATTCAGCTGGAAGAGCTGACCCGCAAGCTGGACGAGTCCCGCCAGAAATTGCTGGAGCGGCAGTCCGACGTCGAGGAAGCCCTTCACAAACAACAGCAGACCCAAAGCGAGCTTTTTGAACTGCGCAAGCGCATGCGGGAGATGGAAAACGGCGAGGGACTTGCCCAGGCCGCACCCAATCCCGAAACGGAAGCGGAGCTCAACGAACTGCGCCACAAGCTCACGGTTACCCAGGGGCAGTTGGCCGCGGCCAGACGCCAGCAGGGGGCCGCGGACAAGCGGGTCGAGGAGCTTGAGGAAATGCTGGCTTCCGGCGCCCCCGCACCGGCGGGCGATTTGGGAGAGCAATCCGCCGAAATGGAAGCCCTGCGCCGGGAGCTGGAGGCCATCCGCAGCAGTAGCGAGCAAACCGAAGAAAAGATGCGCAAGCTGGCCTCTCTTATTCCCATCTCGCCGACGGATTCCAGCATCCGGGACGATTACGAGTTCTGGCAACATCTGGAACAGCATGCCCGGGACCCCTTCGTGCTGGAGATGCTCTCCCGCAGCAGCAATGGGGAAGACCACAGCCACAGCCGCAACGGCACCGCCCACGACTAAAAGGCGTCTCTGAACAAAGACCTCGCAAAAACCCGTCTTCGGACGGGTTTTTGCGTTTTAAGGGCATTTGCCATTTCCCCGGGATTGTGCTATTATTGGTTTTCCGGGAACCGCCGGTGGGGCGATTCGTTGGAAATTGAATTGTAAATCCAGAGCTTAGGAACAGGTCCGGACCTGTTCCTGCACCGTTTTTCCGGGAAATAACCCAGGCCTCTGATGACCTGTCGATTGACCATCCTCTTCACCTTCCTGATGCTGGGTACCCTGACGTTGGCCGCCCAGACCCTCATCCCCGTACAAAGCGGGGTTATTCCCCGTGAGGAGCCTTATTTTCAGCGCGCCAGCGGGATCGGCATCGACGCCGGCGGACAGGTCTATGTGGTGGACAGCGGGCTGAATCAGGTCAGCAAATTCGACCGGGAGGGACGGCCGGCAGCCCATATCGGAGGCTTCGGCAGCGGCGAAGGGCAGTTCGACACCCCGGTGGACCTTTTCGCCCTGAAAACCCTGGACATTTACGTGGCGGACTACTTTAACAACCGCGTGGTTCGCCTGGACAAAAACCTCAATTTCCTCAATGCCCTCAGCAGCGACCAGGTCGAATCCCCTTACCGGTTCGAACGGGTGCTCAGCGTGGCCGTTTCCCCTCAGTATGATTTGTTCCTGCTGGAAGAGGGCCAGAAACAGGTGATCAAATTCGACCGCTCCACCGATCCCTCCACCGTTTTCGGGGGCATGCTGGATCCCTACGGGCAACTTCTGGAGCCCCGGGCCCTGGCCCTGGAGAGCAACAAACGGGTTTTCGTAAGCGATCCCGGACAGCCGGCGGTGGTGGTGTTCGACTACTTCGGCAATTTTCTGACCACCCTTTCCCACCCGGCCCTGGAAGAACCCGCCTCCCTGTACTGGGGAGAGGACCAGCGCCTCTACGTGGGAGAACCATCCGGAACCCTGTGGATTTTCAACCCGCAGTTGAAACTGGAAACCCGGCTGCAGCTTCCCCTGGCGGAAGAACCGCTCAGCGATATCGCGGTGTCCTACCAACTGGCGGACAAGTCCCGAACCCTGTATGCCCTCTCCCCCACCCGCTGCCGCATTTTTCAACTCAAAACACCCTGATCCACCCCCAACCGGAAAGGTTTTATGGAAGGTCCCCTGCTTAGCAACGACGCGGTTATTTTCGGCATCCTCACCTCGATTCTGGCCTTTGTGTTTTACACCAGCAGCAGCGATTCCCCGGTCTGGAAACGCGTTTACACCTTTTTCCCCCCGGTGCTGGCCTGCTACTTTTTGCCCTCCCTGCTCAACACCCTGGGGATTGTGGACCCGGATCAGTCCAAACTCTATTTCGTTTCCTCGCGCTATCTGCTTCCCGCCAGCCTGGTGCTGCTGACCCTGAGCGTGGACCTGCGCACCATTCTCCGCCTGGGTTACATGCCTATTGTCCTGTTCCTGACCGGCACCGTGGGGATCATCATCGGGGGGCCGATCGCCCTGCTGATCGTCTCCTACCTGGACCCGGCGCTGGTGGGCGGTTCCGGTCCGGACGCCATCTGGCGGGGGATGACCACCATTGCGGGGAGCTGGATCGGCGGCGGGGCCAATCAGACCGCTATGAAGGAAGTTTTTAAGGTAGGCGACACCATTTTTTCGGCGATGATTACCGTGGACATCATCGTGGGCAATATCTGGATGGCCTTTCTGCTCTACGGGGCCGGAATGCGGGATCGCATCGACAAATGGCTGCAGGCCGATACCCGTATTATCGGAGAGGTCCAGAAACGCATCGAATCTTACTGGAGCGAGATCGCCAAAATCCCGGCCCTCAAGGACACCGCCCTTATTTGCGCCATCGGATTCGGGATGACCGGTCTGGCCCATTTCGGAGCGGACCTCATCGCGCCTTTCATTCAGCATCATTTTCCCGGAGCGGCCCGCTTCAGCCTCACCTCCGGTTTCTTCTGGATTATCGTGATCGCCACCACCGGGGGCATCCTGCTCTCCTTTACCAAAGCCCGGGATCTGGAAGGGGCCGGCGCCTCGCGAATCGGCAGCCTGCTGCTTTATATTCTGGTGGCTTCCATCGGGATGAAAATGAACGTTCTGGCCATTTTCGACAACCTTTCCCTGTTCCTGGTCGGGGTGATCTGGATTTCCATTCACGCCGGATTGCTGATTCTGGTAGCCAGGTTGCTGAAAGCCCCGCTCTTTTTTATGGCGGTGGGCAGTCAGGCCAATGTCGGAGGAGCCGCTTCGGCGCCTATTGTCGCCGCCGCCTTTCATCCCGCCCTGGCCCCCATTGGAGTGTTGCTGGCGGTGCTTGGCTATGCGGTAGGCACTTACGGGGCCTGGATCTGCGGATTGATCCTCCAGGCCATTGGCAATTAGGGCCGTAAATTCCGGTTTTTTCCGGGATTTGCGCACCTTATATTGAGGGCCACAACACCCAACTTCCTTACCCACCCAACCCCCCGGAGGGCATCGGCAACCACTGGTACCGTGTTTGATTAACGAGACGTTGAAGCGCATTGAATCCGAACGCCCTTAAGAAGATCATGGGGTTGATCCTGCTGCTGGGGATCTGTCCTCTTTTTGCCCAGGAAGAACGCCTGCCTTCCGTGCTGCTGGATCTGCCGCCGGATACGCTGATCGTTCCCACGGACTCGCTGCAGAAGGTTTTTCAACTGCCCCACAAGTTTATCATCCCGGGAACCGAACGCCTGTCTATCCGCCGCTTCCGCCTCTCGGAGCGCTTGCATTACCACATCGATTACCCCCTGGGCACCCTTCGGCTCACCGATCCCCGGCTGCCGCGCAGCGACAGCCTTTTGATCACCTATCGCCATTTTCCCTTTCCCCTGCTGTCGGATTTCGCCCGCCGGGAGATCCGCCCGGTCAGCGCGGCAGACAGCAGCGACAGCACCGCCCAGGTGCAAATCGCCACCCGCGCGGTGCAACCCGGCTTTCTGGACGATCTGGAATCCTACCAAAGCAACCTGCAGAAAAGCGGCAGCATCGTGCGCGGCATCGAGATCGGCAGCAACCAGGACCTCACCCTCAACTCCGGACTCAACCTCCAGCTCTCCGGGCAGATCGCCCCCGATGTGGAGCTGGTGGCCGCGCTCACGGACGAAAGCACTCCCATTCAGCCGGAGGGAAATACCCAGACCCTGCGCGAGGTGGACA
>JAGRBF010000686.1:0-215 GCA_020434205.1 Calditrichota bacterium
ACGTAGTGGCCTTCCCCCCATTTACCGATACCCCCCAGGGATAATTCTGTAGACTTGCCGGTGTCAAAATCGCGCTGCAACACCGCCGCGCCGGCTTCCCAATTGCGGAAATCGTCTTCGCTGGCGTACACATCGTTGGGGAACTGCTTCACATAGGCGTCTTGGAGCATCACAAAACGGTCCGGAGCCTCCCACTGGCGCTTCCGCAGAATGCG
>JAGRBF010000686.1:224-1720 GCA_020434205.1 Calditrichota bacterium
CCCGGCGCTTTGAGGGGTTTGATCACCACTTTTCCGCTGGCCGCTTCAAACTGACCGTTGAGGTTCCGGGTAACGATGCCCACCGATCCCGCATCGCCTCTTTCGATGATCGCCGGGATACTCAGGCTGGCCTCCAGGGCAACGTAACCGACCCGGACGCTGGTCTGCGCGCTGCGCGTTTCCCCCGCCAAATCGGTGACGTCCGCTTCCACGGAAAAGTTGAAGGCCGGTTGGCGCTCCGGGTCTATCGAGGGGTCGGCCAGGGCCTGGAATTCGATGGTAAAATTGCCCTCCGCATCGCTCACGGTATTGCCGTTGAGGATCTCGACGGTGGACGGTTGGGGCCACCAGCCCCACCAGCAGCCCCGGAAGGGATAGGGATAATAGACGGTGCGGGTAATGCGGTAGCGCACCCGGGCATTGTCGATATTGGCCCCGGCATAGGATTTGGCCACCCCGCTTACCGTCACCGCTTCGTTGAGGCGGAAACTGCCGGTTACCGGCGGAAAGGTCACCTCAAAACGGGGGCGTTTGTATTCCTCCACCCGGAAGGAAGCGTTGCCGTTTTCGTTGCGCAGGGAGAAACTGCCGGTAAGGCCCCCGGTCGGCAGCACAAAGCTGCCGGAAATGGTCCCGTAATCGTTGCTCTTCAGGTCCAGAGCGGAGACTTCCTGACCGTTGGTGTCGTAGAGGGTTACCCGGGTGGAATGCCCGGTTACCAGAGCCGGGGCATCGGGACGGTTCTCCATCAAAATGGCCTTGAAGTAAACGGTCTGCCCCGGCCGGTAAATGGCGCGATCGGTAAAAAATACCGCCCGCCGCCCCACCTGGCGGTTGAGATTCCGGTAAGGCCTGCCCAGGGAAAACATGTCCCAGGGGAAATAGCGCTCTTCTCCGCGCTTCAAATCCACCATAAAGCGCGGATTGCCGTTGGCCACCCCGGCGGGGGCCAGATCGATGTTCCCTGCGGCGTTGCTGGTTAAAACGGGCCCGGTTTTGAGCACGTTGCGCCGTTTGCCGCGATCGTAATCCTGATACCAGATGTTCGCCTTAACGCCGGAAAGCGGGGCGCCGCTGTGGCGGTCGTAAACGGTGAGGATGTTTTCCCCGTCCTCCTGATTCTGACGGTAGAGCATGGCCATTCCCGAAGCCCAGAATTCCGCAAATCCGGTGGCTTCTTGATTGGTACTGAAGTCTGCCGAGGAGGCCACCAGCACCGCATAAAAACCGTTCGGCAGTTCGGGCAGGGCTATTTCGGTTTTGTGCAGGCGCAAATCCCCATCCACCGGCAGATCCACGGTCCAGGACTGGATCCGGGGCTGGTCGCGGTAAAAATCCACCCAGTCCCAATGGCGCAGCTGCTCTTCATAACGTTTTTTGATAACCGCTTCCGGGGAAAGCTTCACCACCCGCAGCCAGGCTTTGTTCACATTTTGATAGGTCAGCAGGGCGCGAAAGGGTTCTCCCGGCTCGTTGACCGACTCGAGGGTCAGGCC
>JAGRBF010000687.1:0-1194 GCA_020434205.1 Calditrichota bacterium
TTCGTGGCCGGGGATCTGCGTTTTAACCTGGAAAAATACGCCGGCAATCCCCCGGAAGTGCTGATTTGCGATCCCCCCCGGGCCGGCATGCACAAGGATGTAGTGGCGGCGATCCGCCAGCTGGGGCCCCGCCGGATCGTGTACGTGTCCTGTAATCCGGCCACCATGGCCCGGGATCTGGCCGAACTGGTTCAGGACTATCAGATTGCCGAGGTGCAGCCGGTGGATATGTTTCCGCATACCTATCACATCGAGAGTGTAGCGCGTTTGGAGCGGCGTGAAGAAGCTGACCCTGGAAGAAATTGATCAACAGCGGGTCCGGCCGGATGAATACGATTCGGTGGAGCGCTTTCCCATCTACGTTTTGCTGGACAATATCCGCAGCCTGCACAATGTGGGCTCAATATTCCGGAGCGCGGATGCCGCCCGCGTTTCCCGCCTGTATTTGTGCGGCATAACCGGGGTTCCCCCCCGTCCGGAAATCGAAAAAACGGCCTTGGGCGCCACCGAGACGGTGCCCTGGGAGTATCGCAAGGATGCCGCGGCGGTTCTCGACGAACTCCGCGATCAGAATTGCCGGATTGTGGCCCTGGAGCACACCGACCGCAGTGTGGCGCATCGGAAAGCGCGGTATGATTTCCCCTGCTGCCTGGTCATTGGAAATGAGGTTTGGGGCGTTCAGGAAGAACTCCTGGAAAAAACCGATCTGGCCGTGGAAATTCCCATGTACGGGAGCAAACACAGCCTGAACGTCAGCGTCGCTTTTGGCGTTGCAATGGATCAAATTTTGTCGCAGTTTATTGATAGACACCATCAGTAGCGGCCACGCCTGTGAAAAACGGACTCCGGGCTTCCCGGCTGCCTCAAAAAAAATCTCAGTTTCACCAACAGGTGTTGCATTATGGCCTACATCGTTTACATCGGGGATCCGGCCGGAGAGGTAACGGCAAAACTGGACAGCGCCCTTCAGGAACGCGAGATCATGACCCGGGTGTTTCCCTCATTCTCGGCTTTGGAAGAAGGAGCACGCCGGAATTTGCCCGACCTCATTCTGATGAACCCAACCATTATGAAGAACGGGGATGCCGAAAGCGATTTGTTTCGCCGGGTTCCCACCATTGCCTACGGGGCAGCCCTTTCGGGAACGGATCAACAGGCTCTTTATCAGCGGGGTTTGCACCGGGTGGTTAACGG
>JAGRBF010000687.1:1359-2740 GCA_020434205.1 Calditrichota bacterium
ATTCTAAAGGTTCGCAACCGCAACTGGGAGGTAAAGCTGCGCACCTATCAGGGTCACGTGGTGAGCGCATTTTCCCCGCACCTGGCCAACGAGGATGCGGTCATCAAAACCCTCCTGCAAGCCTCCGGGGATTTCGTGATTCGCGGCTACAGCAAGGCGCGCGAAGTCTCCCCGATTTCCACCTCCACCCTGGCTTTGCTCGCCGAGGCCCGGTTCCAGAAGAATGCCATTGAGGCCTTTCTGAAAAAGACCACCGGGGAGGTTGGCAACCCCAGCTTTTCCATCGCCATGATGCCCAATCCCAAGGCCCTGACGCCTGCCCACCTGAAGGTGCTGGCAACCCTTAAGGAAAATCCCGGGTTTCGGGATGTTATGACCCGCAGCCCCTTGCCGGTGCGCACCTCTCTGCGCACCCTGGAGGAACTGCTGGACGCCGGGATTATCAATTTGGAATCCGGGTCCGAGGCGGTAGCGG
The DNA here is from genome assembly GCA_020434205.1 of Calditrichota bacterium. Lineage (GTDB taxonomy): Bacteria > Calditrichota > Calditrichia > RBG-13-44-9 > J075 > JAGRBF01. The sequence continues at coordinate 1,835 of JAGRBF010000687.1, forward strand.
ATTTTGAGAGCGAAGACCTCAGTTTTGTGGGCGATTTTTTCCCGGAAAACAGCCAGCAGGGCAGCCTGGCCATTATCGGGGGGCCGGGGACCGGGCGCAGCGAGCTGATTCGCACCATGGCCGGACAACGCCGCGGGGCGATCAAATCCGTACAATCCTTCGACCTTACCCGGATCGCCCTTTCGGACGGCAGACAGCTGACCATTTTCGGTATGCCCACCGAGGAGAGTTTTTTCCCCATGCTGGAAAAAATCGAGTCGGGCCTGATCGGCTGTGTGTTTATGATGGATTACAGCCAACCCGATCAGTTTGAATTCAACAACTATCTCTTTGCCAAACTGACCCAGCTGTTCCAGGTGCCCTTTGTGATTGCCCTGGTGAACAGCGGGGGGGACGGCGGCACGGCCACGGTGGCTTTCCGGAAGGCCTTTAACGTGCCGGGAAACATTCGGGTAATTCCGGTTGAGGTGAATCGCTTCGCCGGTATGCGGGAACTGTTGAGCGGCCTGGCCCTGGAAAACGGTGAAGAGGAGGATTTGTAATGCGGGATATTCTGGTTTACGTAACCGACAAAGAGCAACGGGCGGTGGTCGAAAATCGCTTCATGGAAGGCGAATTTCACGCGGCGGTTTTTGACGACCCGGAGCTGGCCCTGGAGGCCTGCAGCCTGGAATTGTTCGACCTGGCGGTCATCTGGGCGGCGGTCCCCAAGGAAACGGAAGCCTTCATCGAAGCGCTGCGGGAGCAGCAGCTGGACTATATTCCGGTGGTGGCGGTTTTCGACAGCCCGGGGGTCGATGCGGCGCTCAATGAACTGGCGCTGGTGGACCTTTTTCCGGTGCCCATGGACAACCAGACCCTCTTTCACCTGTTAACCACGGTGATTCGCGATGTGGATCCCCATGG
>JAGRBF010000688.1:0-1684 GCA_020434205.1 Calditrichota bacterium
TGATCAACCCCCAGCAGCGCATATCTCCGGAAGCGCTGCGCATAACCGGGCTGCGACCCTCGGATATTGCAGGGGCTCCCTCCTTTGCCAGCATTGCCAAAACGATTGTGGAGATGACGCAAGATCGCATCCTGATCGGCCATAACGTGCGTTTCGACCTCACCTTTCTGAGGCGGGCCTTCCGGGAGCTGGGCTACCATTTCCACCGCAAACGCATCTGCACGCTGCGCCTGGCTAAAGAGCGCTGGCCGGACTGGCCGAGCCACCGCCTTGGGGTGTTGGCCAAACGCCTGAATCTCCCCCGGGAAATGGGGCACCGGGCCCTCAGCGATGCGGAAACCACCCTGGCTTTATACCGGGTGCTGACCCGCCAGGCAGAGCCGGTGGAAGAAGAAAGCCTGAAACACAGCAACCTGCCGCCGGCCCTCTCCCCTGCCCAGTTCGACAACCTGCCCGAAAAGACCGGGGTTTATTTTTTCTTTAACCGCGCCAAAGAGCTGATCTACGTCGGCAAAAGCAAGGAAATCCGCAAACGGGTGGTGGGCCATTTCAACAGCGATATCCACTCGGAGAAATCGCGGCGCATGAAGGCGGAAATTGCCTATATCCGCTACGAAATAACCGGCAGTGAGCTGGTGGCCCTGCTGCTGGAATCCGACCTGATCAAAACCCTGCAACCCCGCTACAACCGGGCCCAGCGCAACACCCGCTACCGCTATGGGCTTCTGGAGACCATGACGGCAGGTGGTTACGCCAGCGTGGCGGTGGAGACCCTCAAAAAGGGCGATAATCCCTTGGTGGCCTTTTCCAACCGCCGGGAGGCGGCTCGTTTTTTAAACGGCCTGGCGGCGCGCTTCGAGCTCTGCCAGAAGATGCTGGGGCTGGAAAAAGGCAAGGGACCCTGCTTCCACTATCACCTCAAACGCTGCCGCGGGGCCTGTCTTGGGACGGAGGACCCCGAGGAATACAACCTGCGCTTGCGCGAGGCCCTGAGCCGCTTTTCCTATCAGGAGGGAACCGTTTTGATCTGGGGGAAGGGGCGTTTTAGCGGGGAGAAATCGGTGGTGCTCGTCGAAAACGGGGTCTACCGGGGATTCGGGTTTCTGCCGCAAAAGGCCATGAAATACGCCCTGAGCACGGTGCGCAAGGCCATCATTCCCCGGGAGGAGAACCAGGACATCCGGCGAATCATCAACGCCTACCTGAATGGGCCGCACCGGGATAAGGTGGTGAGGCTTTAGGCAGGGGCGGGTTTCAAACCCGCCCTTACCAATCCGGCCTCGTTGGGGCGGGTTTCAAACCCGCCCATTATTTAATGCGGTTCGGTCATCGACCAGGGATCGAGGGCCTTTTTGAGTTCCTCTGGTGGCAGCACCTGCTTTTCTTCGCAGAGCTGGCGAACAGTCTTGCCGGTTTTGTGGGATTCCTTGGCGATGGCAGCGGCAGTATCGTAGCCGATGATCGGGGCCAGGGAGGTCACCATGGCCATGCTCTTTTCCACCATGTCATTGTTGCGCTGCACGTCCGCCTGGAGGCCGGCGATGCATTTGTCGGCAAACATGTTGGCGGCGTTGCTGAGCAGGGAGATGGATTCCAGCATGTTATGGGCCATCATGGGCATCATCACGTTCAGCTCAAAGTTGCCGGACATCCCGCCGATGGTGATGGCCGCGTCGTTGCCGAT
>JAGRBF010000688.1:1740-2063 GCA_020434205.1 Calditrichota bacterium
GAGGAGCCGGGCTGAACCTCGGGCAGGAGAATCTCCCCGATCCCGCAGCGCGGTCCGGAGCCCAGCCAGCGAACGTCATTGGCGATTTTCATCAGGCTTACCGCGATGGTTTTCAGGGCCCCGCTGGCTTCCACATAAGCATCCTTGGCGGCCTGGGCCTCGAAGTGATTTTCCGCTTCCCGGAAGTTAATGCCGGTCAGCACGCTGAGCCGTTCGCAAACCTTGGCCGAAAATTCCGGATGGGTGTTAATCCCGGTGCCCACCGCGGTGCCGCCGATGGCCAGTTCCCCGAGATGGTCGCGCAATTTTTCCAAACGGCTCAT
>JAGRBF010000689.1 GCA_020434205.1 Calditrichota bacterium
CTGGACATGCGCCTGCAGCGCCTTACCGGTCTGGAACGCCAGAAGATCGAAGACGAATACCGCGAGCTGATCCAGCTGATCTCCCGCCTCAAGGCGATTCTGGAAAGCCGCTCGCTGCAGATGCAGCTGATCAAGGACGAGTTGGTGGAAGTGCGCGACCGCTACGGCGACAAACGCCGCACCGAGATTATCGCCAATTACGAAGAATTTTCGATCGAGGACATGATCGCCGAAGAGGACATGGTTATCACCATCACCCGGGACGGCTACATCAAACGTTTTCCGGTGAGCGGATACCGCCGCCAGAACCGCAATACCCGCGGCAGCACCGGGGCGATCTCCAAGGGCGAGGATTTTATCGAACACCTCTTCATCGCCTCTACCCACAATTACATGTTGTTCTTTACGGACCAGGGCAAATGTTACTGGCTGCGGGTCCACGAGATTCCCCAGGTCGGCAAGGCCGGAAAAGGCCGCGCGATCGTCAACATGCTGCAGGTGGAAAAAGGCGAAAACGTCAAGGCCTTCATCAAGGTCATGGAATTCAACGACAGTCAGTTCATCGTGATGGCCACCCGCCAGGGACTGGTGAAAAAAACCAACCTGATGGCCTTCAGCAAACCGCGCCGCGACGGCATCTACGCCATCAAACTCAACGACGGCGACGACCTGATCGAAGCGCGCCTGAGCGACGGGGCCAACGACATCATTCTGGGCACCCAGATGGGTATGGCCATTCGCTTCCAGGAAACCGAGGTCCGGGAAATGGGACGCAACACCATGGGGGTTCGCGGCATCAACCTCGGTAAGGACGATGCGGTGATCGGCATGGTGGTGGTGAAGCGGGAAGGTACCCTGCTGGCCGTTTCCGAGCTGGGCTTCGGCAAGCGCACCGACATCCGCGAATACCGGGTTTCCCACCGTTCCGGCAAGGGCATCAAAACCTTCAAGGTATCGGACAAAACCGGGGCCCTGGTCTCCATCATGGAAGTGGTTGATGACGACGATTTGATGCTGATTACCGATAAAGGTGTGGTTTTGCGCATCCACGTCGGCAACATCAAATCCATCGGCCGCAACACCATGGGAGTGCGGGTTATGCGCCTCGATTCCGGCGCTAAAGTCAGCGATGTGGCCCGAATCGTTAAGACGGATGACGAAGATGAAGCCGGCGAAGACGAGGATTCCGGCGAAGAATAAGCCCTTTTCACCCCGGGAAAGCCTTTCCCGGGGTGAATTTTTCATAACTTAATGGCGTTGGGCACGTAATGGCAGTTAACTTCTCCAATATGCCGGATTGAGAACCAACTTGCGTGCATCCGAAGGGACTCGACAACATGCACGGCGCCTTACAAATCGCATCAGCAGGAATGCCAACCGGGAAACTCAAAGACCGTATTTGTGAAGCTTTCGGGTCATTGGCAAGATTCAGGCAAGGAACGGGTAACAGATGAAAAAGATTTCGGATTCGACAATTCGCCGCCTCTCCAAATACTTCCGCTCCCTGGAGCAACTCGTCGAGCGCAATATCGAAACGGTTTCTTCGGACCAATTGGCGGAAATGGACGGCATCACTTCCGCTCAGGTTCGCAAGGACCTCTCCTTTTTCGGCACCTTTGGCAAGCGCGGTCTGGGTTATAAAACGGATGAATTGAAAGATCAGATCGGAGAAATTCTGGGGCTAAACCGGGAATGGAATGTCGCCATTGTCGGGGCGGGCAACATCGGCAGGGCTCTGGTCAGCTTTGAGGAGTTTAAGAAGCAGGGCTTCCGGGTTAAACTGGTTTTCGACTCCGACGCCGCCAAGCAGGGACTGAAAATCGGGCATTTGCAGGTCCAGTCTCCCCAAAAGATGAAAGACCTGGTTACCTCGGAGAAAATCGATATTGCCATTATCGCCGTTCCCATGAATTCCGCCCAGCGGGTTGCCGATGAGTTGATGGATGCCGGCATCAAGGCCATCCTCAATTTCGCCCCCACCAGCATCAAGGTGCGCGATGGGGTTCACGTGAAAAACGAAAACACCGCCATCGAAATCGAAGCGCTCTCCTACTTTTTGAATCAGTAAAACAAGCCCCGAAATTGAAACGCCCTGGCCCCGTTGCAGGGGCGGGTTTTGAACCCGCTCCCCGCCGAGGCCAGGGCGTTTGGTTTTCAGAAACCTGTCAGCCGGAAATTACATGCCGGTGCTGAGGCTTTTGTAGCGTTTGAAGGCGTTCTCAGCCTTTTCGCCCATACCTTTTTGAGAATAAGCCACGGCCAACAGCTCCCACATGGCGGCATTGTCCTGGAAATTGCCGGTGGCTTTTTCCAGAACGGCAATGGCCTTGTCGTATTGTTTGGCCTGGATCAGCGCTTTGGCGAGGATCTCGTGGTTGGTGGGGTTGGAAGGATCGTTTTCCGCGGCCTTCTCAAAGAAAGGAACGGCCTCTGCGTAGTTTTCCTGATTGAAGAAAGAAACCCCGATATTGAATGCCAGGTTGGCGTTGTTGGGGTCCATTTCCATGGCCTTCTGGTAGTAGGTATTGGCCTGGTCCCAGTTTTTGCGGGTGGATTCCAGAGCGCCCAGTTTCTGGTAAATATCGGAATTCTGGGGATCGCTTTCCACGGCCATGTTGAAGTATTTGGCGGCATCGTCCAATTTATTGGAGCGCATAAACACTTCACCGGCAACGATTTTAAGATCGGTATTATCGCTGAATTTGGAAACGGCGTCGGCCAGGATCTTTTCGGCGGTTGCGGTGTCGCCCATAGCCAGGTGAATAACGGCGATCGGCTGATAACTTTCGAAACGATCCGGGGCGATAGCAGCCGCGGTTTCCAGTTTGCTCAGCGCTTCTTTGTAAACGGGCATTTTGTCTGCTTCCGCCATCGAACCATCCTGAACCTTCTTCAGATCCTTGGTAGCGGCGTTGAAGGTTTTGGCGAAGGAGTTGGTGCGATACTGATGCACGGCATCCTTAATGGGCATTTTGGCGCCGTCCATGGTTACCACCAGGGCGGGGCTCAGGGCTAACGCCTTGTCGAAGGCATCATTCATTTGGGCGTAATCTTCTTTGTAATCGCCCTGAAGCCATCCGTAATAAAACCAGGCTTCTCCGTTGCCGGGATATTTCTGGACGGCGGACTCTGCGGAAGCCAGTGCATCGTCATACCGTTTACTTTTGATATTAATTACTGTCCCTTCCACTTCCGGCTTGCGACAGCCCGACAGGGCTACCAGCAGGATCATTAAAGCCATCAACATCCTGGCCATCTTGACAGTTGTCATCTTAGCTCCTCCGATTTGATAGGATTGTTTTCGGTGATGAAGTGAGAAATTTGTTCCCGATACGGGGGACGAAGAA
>JAGRBF010000102.1:0-18641 GCA_020434205.1 Calditrichota bacterium
GCGGTAATCATGGCGCCGGGACCGCCCATATCCGTTTGCACCCAGCCCGGGTGAGAGGTAATCACGATGATGCCGTCGTTTTTCAGGTCGTAGGCCAGGGCCAGGCTCATCATGTTGAGAGCGGCTTTGCTGCTGCAGTAGCTGTACAATCCGCCCGATTTTTTGCGCTGTAGGGAGCCGAGCTGGGAAGAGATGTTGAGGATCAGGGGGCGTTCCCCCTTGCGCAGCAAATCCAGGAACTTCTGCATCACCATCATCGGGGCGATGGCGTTGACCTCAAAGGTTTCCCGCATTTTTTGGAAATTGAGGGTTTCCGGGACCTCGCTGCGCTGCATGATCCCGGCATTGTTGATCAGCACATCCAGGGATTTGGTGATGCCTTTGACGGTTTCCACCGCCCGGCCCAGAGACGCTTCGTCACTGACGTTCAGCTCGACCACGTGGAGGTTCTGGGGATAGGTCTCGCTGAGTTTGTCCAGAAGTTTGGCATTCCCGGGATTGCGGCAGGTGGCGAAAACTGTTTTGCCTTCATTGAGCAGTCTGCGGGTAATGGCCAGTCCGATGCCGCGATTGGCGCCGGTGATGAGAATGTTTTCCATAGGAGCTCAACTCCAATCATTTCCGTCCGGGATAAGCAGCCAGCCCTTTGGCGAGGATCTCCATCGCCCGGGCCATTTCTTTACTGTTGAGCACAAAGGCGATGCGCACCTCGTCGATCCCCAGCCCGGGGGTGGCATAAAATCCGCTGGCGGGCGCCATCATCACGCTTTCCTGGTTGTCGTGGAACTCGCTGAGCATCCAGGTGCAAAAGCGGTCGGCGTCGTCTACCGGCAGTTTCACCACGGTGTAAAAGGCCCCGGACGGTTTGAGTCCGCTTACCCCGGGAATCCCGGAGAGCGCCTCAAAAACCGTATCGCGGCGCTCCAGATAGTCGGCCATCACCTCGTCAAAATAAGATTGAGGGGTTTCCAGGGCGGCGATTCCGGCTATTTGCTCCATGGTCGGGGGGCACAGGCGGGCCTGCCCGAAGCGCAGGGCGGTGTCCAGGATTTCCGAATTGCGGGTAACGATGCAGCCGATGCGGGCCCCGCAGGCGCTGTAGCGTTTGGAGATGCTGTCCACGATAATGGCGCGCTCGTCCAGCCCGTCCAGGTGCAGAACGGAAACGTGCTGTTTGCCGTCGTAGACGAACTCGCGGTAGACCTCGTCCGAGATAAAAAACAGATCGTGGTCCAGGACGATCTTGCGCAGGCGTTCCATCTCTTCCCGGGTATAAACGTAGCCGGTGGGATTGTTGGGATTGCAGATCATAATGGCCCGGGTTCTGGGGGTAATCCGGGACTTGATTTCCGCATCGTCGGGCAGGGCGAAGCCGCTTTCCGGGCTGCAGGTTATCGGGACCACCTTCACCCCGGCTTCTACCGCGAAACCGTTGTAATTGGTGTAGAAGGGTTCGGGGATGAGGACCTCATCTCCGGGGTCCAGGCAGGCCAGCATGGCGAAGATGATGGCCTCGCTGCCGGCGGTGGTCACCAGAACCTGCTCCCGGGTAACGTGAATACCGTTGTCCTGATAATATTTCGCCAAACCTTCCCGGTATTCCCACAGGCCGCCCGAATGCCCGTAAGCCAGAACCGATACGTCGTGATTGCGGAAGGCGTCCATCATCACTTTGGGAGTGGGAATATCCGGCTGGCCGATATTGAGGTGATAGATTTTGACCCCGCGCCGTTTGGCTTCCTCGGCATAAGGAACCAGTTTGCGGATTGGGGAAGGGGGCATGATATGGGCTCGGGAAGAGAGTGCGGGCATGGCCTGGTCCTCATCAAGTTTGGCTAATGGGGTAACCTGAAAACAGAATTTTCGGGCATGTTGACCATCATCTGAATTTTCGAATTGTCAACACGCCCTATTCACGACTGGCAATATAAAACATTTGGCGGTGCCGACCAAACGATGAGGAAATACGGTATTGTAGAGACGCAATGTATTGCGTCTCTACAATACCGGCATTGCGTTTCTACAAGACCGGAAAAGGGCGGTTTTTATTTGGCAAAAGCTTCGGCGTACAAGGCCTCCCGGGCCTCTTCCGCGCTGTCGTAAGCGTAGGTGAGCCAGTGGTCGTACTGCGGTTCCAGACCGCGGACCACCCGTTGGTAAAGATCACCCATTTCCCGGGTGATGGGGCCCGGCTTGCCCGCCCCGATTTGATAGATCGGCCAATCGGATTGGCTTTTTTCGGCATCGCGGCTGTCCGTGACCCGGCAAATGGGGGTTACCTCTGCTGCGGTGCCGGTAAAAAAGGCTTCGTCGGCATCGAACAAATCCTGGATTTCGATCGGTGCAACCCTGACCTCATGACCGCGATCCCGGGCCAGTTCCAGAATGGAGGTGCGGGTAACCCCTTCCAGAATCGATTCGAAACGGTCGTTGGTGTGCAGGACGCCATCCTTCACCAGAATGAGGTTTTCCCCGGGGCCTTCGGAAATCCGCTCTTCCAGATTCAGGAAGATGGCTTCGTTGTAGCCCAGATTGCGGGTCTGAGTGGCGAAAACGTTGGATTGAACGTAGAGCCCGCCTACTTTTACGGAGGCGTCTACCTGGCTCCAGTGGATGCGTTTCTGGGGGATCAGCAGGGCGTGGATACCGTTGCGGATGGCGTCTTCGCCGAGATACGCGCCCCATTCCCAGCAGGCCACCGTCAGCTCCACCGGACAGGCGCTGGGGGTAATGCCCAGATTGCCATAGCCGAAAAACAGATTGGGGCGGATATAGGCGGATTTGACGCGATTTTCCCGGAGGATAAGCCGGCAGGTTTCGAAGATTTCTTCGTAAGAATAAGGAACTTTCATTTTCAAAAAGCGCGCGGAATGGAAGAGGCGCTCAACGTGCTCTTTTAACCGAAAAATGGCCGGTCCCCGCTCGGTTTCATAGGCGCGGATCCCTTCGAAAACCGAACTGCCATAGTGCAGCACATGGGACATCACGTGAACCTGTCTTTCGTTCCAGTCGTGTAAGCTGCCCTGGTGCCAGTATACTTTGGCGCCGGGAAAACGGTTGCTGCTCATGGGCGGTCTCCTTGTCAAATTCCAGAGGTGAAGGGAAATTGCTTTTTACATCGACCAGTATCATCGGTCGTTTCTACCGGAGGCAACAGAAAAACCGGTAAAGGGAAATTAACCGCCCGGGAGAATTCCGACCCCGGACAACCAGGCCGGAAAATGGCGGTCCCTGCAAGCGGGCTTAAGAATTTCCAGTATAGATTTCAGACCGCTGAAATGTCAAGCTAATTAAAATTTGAACAAAGGTCGGCAAATGCCGCCGGTTAGGAAACTGCGGCAATTGCCTTTTGCTTTTGGCCTTGCTTTTCCTTATTTTCAGCGGACTTTGCGGGAGTTTCTATGACCAGTTTGCGACGTTTGAACAGGATGTTGTGGGGGATGTTTTTTCTGCTGGTATGCGGCCATGCAGAGGTGAAGTTTCATAGCCTGCCCTCCGCGCAGATCGACCCGACGGTCGGTGAACATCTGTTGTGGCAGTTTCCCCACCGTCAGTTTGTCCTGCTGAGCGGGGCCTGGGAGATTGCCAACCCCCAGGGTGGGGATCCCCTTTCCACGGTTAATCTCCCCGGCGCCTTCACGGGAAGCGGCGGTTTTCGCTTCGAAAAAAACGTGGCCAGACCCGTCGGGAATTACCAGAAACTGCAGCTGGTGCTCGGTTCGGTGAGCGGGCACCTCAAGGTGTTTCTCAACGATTCTCTCCTGTACGCCCAAAGCGGGGTTTTTTTCTCCCTGCGGGTGGACCTGCCGGAAGATCTGATGCGGGACAACAATCGTCTGGCCCTGTCCGTTTCTCCCCTGGACCTTCGCCGGGAAGGGCAACCGGCTTTTTTGCCGTTTAATATGCCGCGAATGGACCCGGGAATCTGGGAAGCCCCTTATATCGCGGCGATTCCCCAAACCCGCCTGGCGATTACCGATCTGAAGGCCGCTTTACAGGACAGCGGCCTGGCTTATTCCGGCAAAGTGACCCTTAACCGGGCCCTGCCGGCCGACGACCCCTTTCGCCTGACCATCAGCTACCGCAGCGACAAAACCACCCTTTTCGAAGAAAGCCACTCACCGGCCGGCAATACCGAGTTTTCCCTTCCGGCCATGCCGGAGATGGGGGGACGCCTGTGGAATCCCAACCATCCCCGCCGGGTGTGGATCGAAGCCCGCCTGGACAGCGCCGGCAAAGTGCTGGATGCCCTGCGCCAGCCCCTGGCTTTGCGCCAGTTCGAGCTAACCTCCCGCCAGTTCGAACTCAACAAACGGCTCATCCGGGTGCGCGGCCTTAACTACCTTTATCAAAATCCCGACGGCTCCCCGGTATACGATCCGGAGCAGCTTCGCAAGGATATTGCGGACATCCGGGAGCGCGGCTTTAATGCCATCCGGGTGGTTCTGCAGCCCATGCCGGACTGGTTCTATGCGCTTTGCGATGAGCTGGGAATGGTGGTTTTTCAGGATTTGCCACTGGTCTATTTCGGCTATAACCCGCAGGGTTTCCGGGATGTGTTTGAGCAGTGGAAGGACCATTACAGTCGCATGCGGGAGCTGAGCCTGCGCTACAATTCGATCGCCTCGGTCGGCCTGGCTTATTACATCGACGGCAAGTCCCGGCTCCAGCAGCGCGCCCTGGACACGGTGGTCAAAAATCTGGCCGCCCTGACCGTTCCCACCTACGTCAGCACCCTGCTGCCCGCTCCGGAAATCGGGGGGCTGGTGGACTTTCAGATTGTCGAGATTCTGGACCGTTCCCCGCTGTCCCAGGGATTTCAAAAAATAATGGATCACATGGGCAACAATATTCTGGTGCCCTCCGGGTTTACCCGCACCCTCAACCAGAATCCGGATTCCGCGGGGGTTGCCTTAATCCGCAGCGAACAGCAGCATTTTTACAACCAGCTGATCCAGGACCGCCTGCCCGGCCAGGTTCCCGGTCATTTTGTGCAGACCTATTCCGACTACATGCTGCACCTGCCGACGGTGCAAAACGGGCCGTCCGGCGATCCTTTCCGCAACCAAATCGGTTTGGTGGATCTGGCCCGCCAGCCGCGCAGTATTGTTTCCCGGGAAAACGACTTCACCCTCGGGAATCTGGGCGGGGCATCCGGCAACAGCGTGGTTTATATTCTGATCGGGGTGCTAAACCTCTTTTTCTTCCTGATATCCTATCGCCGCTACAAGGTGTTCCGCCACAACATCGGCTACAGCATCCGCAAGCCCCACGGCTTTTTCGTCAACCTGTCCGAACGCATTTCCATCCCCTATCGCCAGTCCTTCTTTTTTCTGCTGGTCATCGCCATTAACGGGGCCCTGGTGTACGGTTCGGCGACCTTCTTTTACCGCCACAACTTTTTGTTCGACTACCTGCTTTCCCTGGTGTTTTTTACCCCGCATGCCAAGGCTGTGGTGGTGGGATTGATCTGGAACCAGTCCCTTAATGTGCTGGTGCTGACCACCCTGCTGATGGCGGCTTTCCTGATCCCGGCGATGCTAACCCGCCTGGTGGCGGTTTTTGGGCGGGTGCGGGTTATTTACGCCCAGGCCCTGGCCACCACCATCTGGTCCGCTTCTCCCATGGTGCTGCTTTTGCCTCTGGGCATTTTCGTTTTCACCATGTTTACCGCCTTGAAATCCTATTGGATTCTGATAGGGGTGCTGTTATATTTTCACGCCTGGGTCTATCTGCGCTGGATTAACGGAACCCGCGTGCTGACCGACCGGCTCTACTCCCGGATTTTTCCCATCATCACCTTGATTCTCCTGCTGGCAGGAGCGGGTTTTGCCTATGCCGGGGAGAAATTCTATCACGTGCTGGAGTATTTGCGCCAGTTGAAACACCTTTACGACTTTTACATCGGGATTTAGTCTTTTCCTTGCGGATCAGACGCTGAACACGCATGCTGTTAACCAAACTGGAAATCTTTGGCTTTAAGTCCTTTGCCCAAAAGGTCAATTTCAAATTCGACCAGGGATTAACCGGCATTATCGGACCCAACGGCTGCGGGAAAAGCAATATTGTAGACTCCATCCGCTGGGTTCTGGGGGAACAACGGCCCCGCATCCTGCGCTGCGAGCGCATGGAAAACCTGATCTTCAACGGCACCGCCACCCGCAAGCCGCTGAGCATGGCGGAGATCTCCATGTTTGTGGAGAACAACAAAAATATCCTGCCTTCCGAATATTCCGAAATCAAGATTACCCGCCGCCTCTACCGCTCCGGCGAGAGCGAATACCTGATCAACAATCAGCCGGTGCGCCTGATGGACATTACCAACCTGTTCACCGACACCGGGATGGGCGCCGATGCCTATTCGGTGATCGAGCTGAAAATGGTGGAGCAGATCCTCAGCGACAATGCCCAGGAACGCCGCCGCCTTTTCGAAGAAGCGGCCGGCATCAAAAAATACAAGGCCAGCCGTAAATCCGCCCTCTCCAAGCTGGAGACCACCGAGGCGGAGCTGACCCGGGTAGACGACATCATCTCCGAGGTGCAGAAGAACGTCAACGTTTTGGCCCGCCAGGTGGGCAAGGCGCGCCGCTACCACGAATACAAGCAGGCTTTGGCGGAAAACGACCGCATTCTGGCCTATCTGAAGATCCACGCCTACGAACACGATCTCAAACCCCTGCGCAGCGAGATGGAAGAGGTTACCCGCTCCCGCGATACCCTCGGGGCGGAAGTACACCAGCAGGAAGCGGATCTGGAAAAACACCGCAGCGAATCGATCGAAACCGAACAGCTCTACCGCAAAAAGTCGGCCGCCTTTTTCCAGAAGGAAGAGCGGATCAAGGACCTCAAAAACCGCCAACAGCTCCGCGAACAGCGCATCGAATCCCTGGAAGAAAGCATCCGCCGCTACCGCGATGATATCGAAGAGCAACGCCAGAAAATCGCCGAGTTGGAGAACGAGGAAAAAACGCTCGGAAATACCCTGGCTCAAACCACCGCGGAGATGGCCAAAGCCCAGGAACATTATCGCGGTTCGGCCAACGAGCAGTTAAAGGCGGAAGAGGCCTACCAGAAAATCCGCGATGATTATCAGGATTTCGTTCAGAACAACATGCAGGAAATCCAGGCCTCCGGCACCCTCAAGGAAGCCTACCAAAAGATCCGCATCGAGAAGGAAAACCTGGTTTCCCGCCGGGATCGCAACCAGAGCGTTCTGGAACGCCTGCAGGGCGAACTGAAGGAGCGCAGCGAAGCTCTGGAAAGTGCGGAAAGCGAAGCGGAAGGGGTTCGCGAGGACCTGAACATGTACCAGCAGGAATCCGCCCATCTGGAGAAAAGCGTCGGGGCGTTGAAGGAACGGCTGGACAGCCTGCGCCAGGAGATCAACCAGCTTCAGGGCGCTCAGGAGAAACTGCGCAGCCGCCGCGATTTTCTGGAAAACCTGATCAAAAATTACGAGGGTTTTTCCCAGAGCGTTCAGTATGTGATGTCCCAGAAATCGCGTTTCGGAGGGGTTCAGGACACCCTGGCCAATCTGGTGGACTGTGAAGAACAATACCGCCCCGCTCTGGAAAGCTACCTCTCGGAAGTGGCCAATTATCTGGTGGTGGACGAGGTGGCCAACGCCCGGGAAATTTTGGGCAATCTGCGCAGCGAAAACAAGGGACGCCTCACCGTGGTGCCCCTGAACTTTCTGGAGGCGCGCGCGCAGAACGGTAAGCTGCCGGATGGCAAGGACGGGGCGGTTCGCCCTCTGCTGGAAGTGGTCAATTTCCCCGATGCCTACCGCCGCCTTTTTGAGGTGCTGCTGGGAGGGGTTTATCTGGCCGCCGACATCGATGCCGCCATAACCCTGCGCAAGGATTATCCTCAGCTGACCTATGTGACCCTGGAAGGGGAGATCCTGGAACACTGGGGCAACATTACCGGCGGTACCCGGGCCAAACAGGTGGGGTTGATCGGCCGCAAGGAGCAGTTTCAGAAGGTTAGCGCGGACCTGACCAAGCTGGAAGAACAACTGGCCGACCGCGAGGACGCCCTGGTAAATACCGGCGACGAACTGCAGGGCAAGGAAGCCAAACAGCGTGAATTTGCCACCCTGCAAAAGGAAACCCAGGCCAGCCTGACCGAGCTGGAAAAGAAGCTCAATAACCTGGGATACGAAGTGAACCGCATCCGGGAGAGCGCCGCCGAGCTGGAGGGCGAACTCACCGAGCTAAGCGGGGGATTGGAAAGGCTGGAGAAGGAAGAGGCGGAACTGCTGCCCCAACTGGCGGAACAGGACGCCCGGGTAAAGGCCTATCACGAAAAGGAAAAGGCCCTGCAGGAGAGTCAGCGCGCCGCGGAAGCCGAGGTGCGCCGCATGACCCAGGAAACCCAGAACCGGCAGATCTCCTACCTCAATCTGACCGCCCGGGAGAAGGAGATCAACCAGCAGAAATCCTTCGTGAGCCGCGGCATCGAGGAAGCGGGCGGCTACATCCGCACCCGCGAGCGGGATATTGAAAACGGAACCGAACAGATCCAAACCCTGCGCAACGAGCTGGAAGAAGTGGCGGTGGAGCTGGAAGGGGTTTTCGAAGACCGGGACGCCGCCGAAGTGGCCAAAAACGAGATCGAAAAGCAATTTCAGGAATACCGCACCGCCATTCAAAACGCCGAGGTGGAGCTCAAAAAACGGCAGCGTTTGTGGGGCCAGGCCCGGGAGCGCCTTCAGGAGCTGGAACTGCGCATCCGCGAGTATGAGGTTAAGCTGGCCGGAGTGCGCGAGCAACTGGAGGAACGCCACGGCGCGGAGGCCCTCAAATTCGACATCGGGGAGCTGCCCACCGGCCTTACCGTGGGCGGGGTTCAGAACACCATCGACGATCTGCGCCGCAAGCTGGAAGGTCTGGGGGAGGTCAATCCCCTGGCCATCAAAGAGCATGAGAAGGAAAAAGAGCGCCTCGATTTTCTCAATACCCAGCGCGACGACCTGCTTTCCGCCAAAACCCAATTGATGGAAACCATCGAGAAGCTCAATACCACCGCGCGGCGCCAGTTTATGGAGGTCTTCGAAAAAATTCAGGTCAATTTCCAGCGCGTTTTTCAGGAATTTTTTGAAGGCGGGGTGGCAGTGCTCAAGCTGGTGGAAAGCCGCGATCCGCTGGAGGCCAATATCGATTTTGAAATCGCTCATAAGGGTAAAAAAATTAATACCCTAACCCTGCTGAGCGCCGGCGAAAAAACCCTGACCGCCATTTCCCTGCTTTTCGCCATTTACCTGGTAAAACCCAGCCCCTTTTGTATCCTGGACGAGGTGGACGCACCGCTGGACGACGTCAATATCGGACGGTTGATGCAGGCCCTGCGTTTGTTTGCCCGGGATACCCAGTTTATCCTGGTAACCCACAACAAAAAAACCATGGAAGCCACCAACCAGATCTACGGCATCACCATGGAAGAGAAGGGGGTTTCCAAGGTGGTTTCGGTTAAGTTTGATTAGACCCCGCCTCTTCCCTCGGATTCCCCGCATTTTTTTCAAAAAAAGATCCCGGATCGTCAATTTTTTCAGAGAGCCGTTGGCCGCTTCGGTTGCGGTTGCGATATTGATGGCAGGGGCAGGTCGCGATAAGGATAGAGCGTTTCCTGTTTCACCTTTTGTGGTTTCGTGGTTGCGCGGCCAATATCCGGAACCGGCTTTCCATGTGTAAGGTCTGATGTATATTAATTTCAGCGAGAATCCCGAGCGATGATGCGTTTTTGGATGATATTACTGGTGATGTGGGGCGGGCTTTCCGCCGCGCTTTTTTCCCAGCCGGCCTTTATCCCGGTTAATGTGGACATCAACCGCTTTCAGATGAACGACAGTCTGGTGCATGTGGAAGTGGCAATTTCTTTCTACGAAAAATCCCTGCTCTACACCCGGGTGGACAGCGCCTTCGTGGGCCGGTTCCAGGCGGAAATTGTGGTGTTGGGGGATCAGGATACCGTTTATTCGGAAAGCCGGGAGTTCAGCAACGCCATCCGGGACCTCGCCACCGTTAATCAGGCCAACGAGCTGCGCCACGTTTTTTTCCTGCGTCTGGCGGAGGGCGACTACCATGTGGTGGCCCGGGTTATCGACCTTACCAATGGCGCGCGGGGCGGCACCGACCGGCCCCTGCAGATCATTCCCTTTTCCGGCGAGGACCTGGTCCTCAGTGATATTCAGCTGGCAGCGGTAATCCGAAAAGCTACCGGGCAGAGCAGCTTCGACAAAAACGGGCTGAATGTCCTTCCCAATCCTTCCAACGTCTTTTCCATAACCCTGCCCATGCTGTATTATTACGCCGAGGTCTACAACCTGGGCCCCGCTGGGGATGGCGCCGACTATCTGGTGGAAAGCTGGATATCCGACGCGGATGGCAACGTGGTTCGCACTTTTCCCGCCAAAAAAGCGGCCAAAAGCGGCCGGACCGGTGTGGTTGTGGGCGGCAATAACATCATTACCCTGCCTTCGGCCATCTATAAATTTAACCTGCAGGTGGTGGACGGCGAACGCCGCGCCCGGCAATCCTGCACTTTCCAGCTCTTCAAACCCGATAAAAATGCCGAGATCGCGGAAGCGGCAAACGCTGCGCGCGAAGGGGCAAATTTGCTGCGCGGGTATTATATGACCCTCTCCGACGAGCAGTTTGAGGAGGAACTGGAGCAGGTGCTTTCGGTGGCCAGGCGGGAGGAAAAAGAAGTTGCCGCGGCTTTGGCCAACCGCTCGGAAAAAACCACCTTTCTGGTGGACTTCTGGCAGCGCCACGATCCCGACCCGGCCACCGCCAACAACGAATACCGCCAGCAATTCCAGGAACTGGTTCAACTGGCCAACGTCACCTTCGAGAATCGCTTCCGCCCCGGTTGGAAAACGGAGCGGGGCCGGGTGCTGCTGACCTACGGCCGGCCGGACGAGATCGTTAAAACCCCCGTCCAGCGGCAGGGCAAACCCTACGAAACCTGGACCTATAACAATCTGGAAAACGGTTCGATTTTTATTTTTGCGGATTTAAGGGGATTCGGGCAGTACGAGTTGATCCATTCCACCTACAGCCAGGAACTCAACAACCCCAATTGGGAAAATACCCTGAAAGAAGTGCGCCTCAACAGCGGCGAAAATGACGATGTTTTTCGCTGAGAAATCTCCCGCAGGGATAAAGCGGCTCAGGCCAGGGGAGCATCCCCGCCGCTCATCCCCAGACTGTCCCGCATGTAGTGGTCAAAATTTTTATCACTGATCAGATCGATGGCATCCCGCGCCGCGGCCCGCACCGAGGGGTCGTTGTGCAGGCTGAAATGCTGCAGCATATCCCCCAAATTGGGCGTTTTGTTGATGTTGCCCAGGGTCAGAATGGCATAGCGCAGCACTTCCGGATCCTCGTGGTTGAGCAGCAGGGTTATCTTTTCCGCCAGGATTGCGGATTCCGACGAAAAGGCGGCGGCAATGGCTTCCCGAAGGATGGGGGTAGGGGTGTCGGGATCCAGAAAGGCGCCGATTTCCGCTTCCCATTCCTGCGGATTGTTGGAGATGGCCTGCAGGGCGGCGCGCTGA
Source organism: Calditrichota bacterium (assembly GCA_020434205.1). Taxonomy (GTDB): domain Bacteria; phylum Calditrichota; class Calditrichia; order RBG-13-44-9; family J075; genus JAGRBF01. The sequence continues at coordinate 11,561 of JAGRBF010000102.1, forward strand.
ACGGAGGGTTCGTTGTGTTCGATGAGGTCGCCGATTTTTTCCCGGATCAGTTCCCGGTCGGCCAGGGGACCCAGGGACGCCAGGGCCAGACCCTGGATTTCCGGGTCGTCATCGGTTTCGATCAGATACATCAGAACCGCTTTTACCCGCTGATAGTCTTCCTGAAGATTGGTGCTCTGATACTCCTCCCATTCCTCGACGTCATCCATTTGGGTGGAATAGCCGCGATCGTCTTCCAGTTCCTGAGCCAGCCCTTCCTCGATAACCCCCTGCAAAGCCTGTAAAGCCGCCTTGCGAATGGGCGCCACCGGGTCGTTCTCCACAATATCGATCACCAGATCCATCACGTAAGGTTCGAAAATACAGCCTTCGGCAGCCAGGGTGGCGGCGGCGCGGATGCGGTCGTCTTCCGATTGCATCTGCTCCCGGATAAACTCAACATTTCCGGTGGCGAAATCGCTTTCTTCGCGAATGCGGGCCAGCTGGTCCAGAACGGCTTGCCAATCCCGTGCTTCATTGGATGTCGAAGACATGGAGACTCCTTTCCGGTGGAAATGATGAGCGTTTGAAAGATGATCAGGAAGTTTCCTGTGGCTGCTTTCAACTTAATCGAGAAGATGCTGCGTGGCAATAGTCAATTTTTTGAAGGGAAGAAAAAGCCGGCAATACTGCAGCCCATGCCCACCAGAATATAGCCGAGACCGGTTTGCGAGAGCCATTGCGGTTCCCACTGTCCCAGGGGCCCGTGGGCTTCCAGGAAATAGGCGATCAGGGTGCCCAGAAAGCCGGCCACCGCGGCCCGGGTAACCTGAGCGGGGCGGGTGTTTTTGCGGAAAGCCCCCACAACCGGCAGGAAAACGGTGGTGGAGAGGATGCCGGAGGAGAGGTAGAAAATATCCCACAGGGAATCGGTAAAGAGGGCGTAAAGGAGGGCCAGTGCGATGGCGCCCACCGAAGCCCAGCGGGCCATTTTCTGCAATTGATGGGGGGACCATTTGTGCTGAAGGTGAGGTTCGGCGAGGTCGTAGGCGGCGGAAAGGGCCACCACGTTGCCGCAGGTGTCCACGGTGGACATGGCCGCGGCCACCAGACCGACCCCCAGCACCACACTTAACCAGGCGGGGGTAAAATCCTGCATGAGCACGCTGAAGATCAGGCTGCCGTCTGCCAGGCGGGGGTGAACCGTCCCACCGTCCGGAGGGTAAAGGGCCAGGGCGGCCAGGCCGATCAGCAGGGGCATGATGCCCACAAACACAAAGGAATTAAAGCCGGCCAGGAAGATTCCCCGCCGTGCCTGGCGATCGTCCCGTCCGGCCTGCATGCGGATCCACACGTCGGTTTCCACCAGCCAGCCGGGCAGGTAGGCAACCAGGGTGAGGAGGATGAGCACCCAGCCCGGGGAAAAGAAGTTGGGCTGGTCCGGAGAGGCTTTGGGGGCGGTTAGTGCGGCGGCGGCCAGATCGGCATCCCCCGCGGCGGTTACGGCAACGATGGCCATAATGGTGATAAAAAGGGCCACCAGGGCAAACTGGATTTTGTCCGTGGAAACCACCGCTTCGAAGCCGCCGGTAAAGCTGTAGGCCGCCACCACCAGGGCGATCAGCAGCAGGGCGGTTTCCACCGAAACCCCCAGAAAGGGGGCAATGGTGATGCCGGCGGCGTAAATTTCCGCCCCGCCCCAGACGATGAAAACGAAGATCAGGGCGGGGGCCAGGAGCTGGCGGGCCGGAAGCCCGAAGCGTTTGCCCAGCAATTCCGGTTGGGAGAAGGCCTGCAGGCGCCGGAAGCGGGGGGCGAAGATCCAGAAACCGGCCATGGTAAGCAGCCAGGGGATGATCAGCAGCCAGGCGGCTCCGGTGCCGTACCAGTAAAACAACTGCACCCCGTAAACGCAGGACCAGCTGATGGACATCATGCTGGCGGAAATGGAGAGGCCCACCGACCAGCCGGAGAGGTTGGCATTGGCGGACCAGAATTGGCGGGTATCGGGGGCCTTATGGCGTTCGCGAAAATAAATGACCAGCCCCATCCCGATCACCAGGGCGCTGTAGCCCAGGAAGGCCAGCCAGTAGAGCCAGTGGTGGGTGGTGGCGACGGTATTCAAAAAAGGTTTTCCCGGGTTTAAGTGGTCAACACGCCCCAAATTAGCGAAAACAAGTCACTTAAACCAGGGGTTTGGCGGGCGTCTCCCGACCTCATTTTTTGCCGAAGTTGTAGGCAAATCCGATCCAGGGAACAAAGGGAAAACCGCTGGTATCCTCTCCGACCAGGGCCAGCAGGGAAAAATCCGCGGCCAGGTTTTCCCCGAAAAAGCGGACTCCTCCGGAAACCAGGGCGTTTTTCTCCCCGGGGACCAGGTAGTTTTCGCTGATCACCTTGGTGTAACGTCCCACCCGGGCTTCTCCCCCCAGGATGATAACCGGCTTTTCGACAAACTCCCCGCCGCCGAAACCCCATCCGGCCCCCACCGTAAAAGCCCGGTCGAAGGACCCGAACGTGGAAACGCCGTATAAAACCCCCCCTCCGTCGGTTTCATCAGGAACCTGAAGGTAGAGCACCCCGGTGGAAAAGGCCATTTTTTCATCCTGATAGGGGGTGAACTTGGGGGCCAGATATACCAATTGGGAGCTTGCCCCGGGAACCAGGGAAACCCCGCCGGCCAGGGTGAACTGGTCGGTAACCCCAACCGCGACAAACGGGAGAAAAACTTCGTAAACGGCGAAATACCCCTCGCCCTGTTTTAAAGCCCGTCCAGTTGGGGCGAACAGCAGGCGGGTCTGGTTGGGATCGTCCTGCCAGACCTGCCCGTTGCGGACTTTGCCTTCGATGATTTGCCGTCGCAGAATGTTGGCTTTTTTGACGGTAACCTGCTGGCTGCCCGGAAGCTCCAGGACCAGGATCGAATCATTTTCGGTGATCACGTAGCCGACCAATACCGATCCCCCGACCAGCTCCAATTGCACCGTGGTCCGGACGCTGTCCCTGGCGGTGTCTTCGGTCTGGGCGGGCAGGTTGCTCAGCAACAGGGTTGTCAGGAAAAGGGTCAGGGCCAACGGGAAAAATCTCAGCTTATCCATAATTTTGTTTCTCCCCGGGTTTAAGCGCCGGCGTGTCTGATTCCCCAAAATTCCCAAATCTCCCTCCAAATCCAAGAACTTATTTTCCAAAGTGATAGGAAAAGAATTTTCCATGACGTTCACCTTTCCGGTATGGGGATGGTTAACCCGGCCATACAGTCGGGTCCCGTATTTACCCGGATCAGGTGCCAATGCGGTGCCAGAATTTTCGAGCGTGGCTAAATGTCAAGAAAACAGTTACTTGAGTGGCTTAGCAATGAGGCGTGCGGATAGAGACGTTTGTTCGATTTTGTGAACAGGTGTAAGCAGTAGGGACAGGTCGGGCCCTGTCCCCTGGGCTCATTTTCTAATTGTCAATCCGCCCCGGGAGGTTCTCTCCGAAGCGGGAGATCTGCTCCGGGGTTCCCATCAGAATCAGGGTGTCCCCGGCCAACAATTTTTGGCGGGCCTCGGGGTTGGCAATGAGGGTTTCGCCCCGGCGGATGGCCAGCAGGTTAAGCCCGAATAGCTGGCGAAGGTTGAGCTCCTGAATGGTCTTCCCGGCGTGCGGGGAGGGATTGGGCAGACGCACAGACTGGATTTCCAGGTCGGAGAGATGGAGCTCCAGTTCGGATGCCGAGGGGGAGCGGAAGTTGGTGCTGCGAAACATCTGGTAACTTTCCGAGCGGATCTGCTGCACAAACCGTTCGATTTCATCCCGGGGAACCAGGTATTTGTTGAGCAGCAGGGTGAAGATCTCAACCGAGGTCTCAAATTCCTCGGGAACCACCTCATTGGCCCCCAGTTGGCGCAGGGGGGAAATTTCGTGAACGAAGCGGGTGCGCACGATAATGTGCAGGGCGGGGTTGAGGCGCCGGGCCAGCTGGGTAATACGGGCGGTGGCGGCCGGATCGGAGATTACCACCACCAGAATGCGCGCCTGCCGGATGTCGGCGTGCAGGAGAACCGCTTCGTTGGTGGCATCCCCGTATTCGATATGTTCTCCAACCGACTGTTCGACCCGCACGGTGTCCGGGTTCATTTCGATAATGCGGTAGGGGATGTGGGCATTGCGGGCGGCCCGCGCCAGGTTTTTTCCGTTGATGCCGTACCCGATAATCAGGAGGTGATCGCTGAGTTTTACGGGGAGGGGGGCGTTGCCGCCGGTAACGGGATGACGCCCGTTGCGCAGGCGCTCCGGCAGGGGCAACCGGTGAAAGAGATCCACAATCCCGGGAGCGGCCTTCAGAATAAAAGGGGTGAGGGCCATGGTGGAGATGGAAACCGCCAGAAAAAGCTGGTAGGTATCGCCCCCGATCAGCCCGTGGGCCTTTCCGGTTTTGGAGAGGATAAAGGAAAATTCCCCAACCTGGCTCAGGGATAGTCCCACCAGAACCGCAGTGCGCAGGGAGCCGCCCAGGCCCAGGGCCACCCCGCCGGCAATGGCGAACTTGAGGATCAAAACCGCGGCCACCAGCAGGGAAACGGTGAGGGGATTTTCCATCAAATAAAAGAAATTGAGCAGCATACCCACCGAGATAAAAAAGAAGCTGTTGAAAACGTCCTTGAAGGGCAGGATGCCTTCCAGGGCGTGATGGCTGTATTCCGATTCGGAAATAACCAGGCCGGCCAGAAAGGCGCCCAACCCCAGGGAAAGCCCGGCCAGGGAGGTCAGCCAGGCCACCGCCAGGCAAATCAGCACCACCGTCAGCAAAAAGAGCTCGCGATTCTGGGTGCGGATAATCCGGAACAGGATGCGGGGAACCAGGTATCTGGCGCTCAGGACGATCAGAAAAACGATGATCGAAGCTTCCCCCAGCAGCAGGAAAACCGACAGCAGGCTGCCCTGGTCCCAATCGGCCAACAGGGGGGTGAAGATCATCATGGGCACGATAACCAGATCCTGATAAATGAGAATGGCCAGCACCTTGCGGCCGTGGGGGCTGTCGATCTGCCCGTTTTCCTGAAGGATGCGCAGCACGATGGCGGTGCTGCTCAGGGCGATCAGGGCGCCCATAAAGAGGCCCTCTTCCCAGCGCCCCTCTCCGCCGGCGAGCCAAAAAACCGCCATCAGGGTCAGGAGCACCTGCAGGGAACCCCCGATAAAGACCGGTTTTTTGACCTGGAGGAGCTTCTGGAAAGAAAATTCGATGCCGATACTGAACAGCAGCAGCACAATCCCGATTTCCGCCAGAACCTCTACCTCCTTAACCGATTGCACCAGGCCCAGCCCGTGGGGACCGATCAAAATGCCGGTGAGCAGGTAGCCCACCACCGCGGGAAGGCGCATCAGATGGCAGATATAGAGCACAGCAATGGAGCTGGCGAACAGGTAAACAATGTCTCTGAGTAAGGGGATTTCCATCTGAAGGCTGTCCGTTTTGAAGTGGCCTGATAAAGGTATTTAGTAAAGAGGTTCCCCGGGGCCATACCAACCATGAGCAGGGGATATCACACCAGACACCCTGCCCGGTTTTTGGCATTCTTTGCGAATTCCCAAAAATCCGGGAACCCGCGGGTTGGCCGGGGGTAATTATCTTAACCCCTGAAAGCAGGGACAGTTCTCCGCCATGAAAACTTTTTATAAAGCTCGATCTAACCAACGACAGGAGGAATCCGTATGAAGACCATACACCACACGCCAGGCAATGCCCATGCTCCCCCAATTGAGCGGCTGATGAAGCCTATCCAGCATTTTATCCATACCGAAACTTCCGGCGGCATTCTGCTGCTGATCGCCACTGTGGCGGCCCTGATCTGGGCCAATTCCCCCTGGGGCGCCGCCTATGCCCATCTCTGGCAAATTCCCTTTCGGGTCGGCGCCGGCGACTTTGTAATCGACAAAGCGCTGATTCTCTGGATCAACGACGGGCTGATGGCCATCTTTTTCTTTGTGGTCGGTCTGGAGATCAAACGCGAAATCCAGATGGGAGAACTTTCCTCCCTCAAACAGGCATCCCTGCCCATTGCCGCAGCCATCGGGGGAATGGTGATTCCCGCCGCCTTTTATATGCTGGTTAACGCCGGCGGGGAAGGCGCAGGCGGATGGGGAATTCCCATGGCCACCGATATCGCCTTTGCCCTGGGTGTTCTGGCCTTGTTGGGCAACCGGGTTCCCCTTTCCATCAAAATTTTTCTGACCGCCCTGGCCATCGTGGATGACATGGGTGCGGTTCTGGTGATCGCCCTCTTTTACACCGCCCAGATTTCCTGGGGCAGCCTGGCGATTGGCGCCCTCTTCCTGGTGGCGCTGCTGATTATCAATCGCCTGGGGGTGCGGGCGGTTTTGCCCTACCTGCTGCTCGGCGTGGGTCTGTGGGTGGCTTTCCTGAAATCCGGTGTGCACGCCACCATTGCCGGGGTTTTGCTGGCGATGACCATCCCCGGCCGCCCGCGAATTGATGCGGTCCAGTTTGAGACCCGCATCGGGGAATTACTGTCCCTCTTTCGCCTGGGAACCCCCAAACCGGCTGATGCGGCCCTGAGTGAGGAGCAGCAGGTGGCGGTCCACGAAATGGGTCAGGCTTGCCTCAGGGTGGAATCCCCGATGCACCGCCTGGAGCACGGCCTGCATCCCTGGGTGATGTTCCTGATCATCCCCGTTTTTGCCCTGGCCAACGCCGGGGTGCAAATTTCCGGCGGCAATATCTCCGAAACCCTGTTCCACCCGGTTAGCCTGGGCATTATCCTGGGGCTTTTCGCCGGCAAACAGTTGGGGATTACCCTGTTCTCCTGGCTGGCGGTTCGCCTGGGGCTGGCGGAGATGCCGGAAGGGGTAACCTGGCGCCACATTTACGGCACCGCCTGTTTGGGGGGAATCGGTTTCACCATGTCCCTGTTTATCGCCAACCTCGGTTTTCCGGACAGCGCCCTGCTGGACGTTTCCAAGATCGGAATTCTGATCGCTTCGTTGATCTCGGGGATTCTGGGGTGGATCATTCTAATGAAACCCCAGGGCCGGGCGTAGGCCCACGGCGCGCCGGGGACCGGTCCGCGCCTCAATCCCGGATTTCCAGTTTGCGCAA
>JAGRBF010000102.1:18711-31412 GCA_020434205.1 Calditrichota bacterium
CAGGGTCTTCTCCAGAAACAGGCGTTTGAAGTCGTTCACCGCATCGGCGAGGGGACGCGGCTGGAAAAGGGCCCCGTCTTCGCTGTCCGCAACCACCGGCTTTTGCAGAAAAGCAAAGTCCGGATCGCCCAGGGTAGAGGAATCCGACATCACAATAGCGCGCTCGATGCTGTTGCGCAACTCGCGGACGTTGCCCGGCCAGTTGTAGGCCAGCAGCTTGTGGCGGGTGCCCTCGGCCAGGGAAATTTTTCCGCGGTTCATCTCCCGCGCAAAATCCGCCACAAAATGATCCAGCAGCAGATCGATGTCCTCCGGCCTTTCCTTGAGGGGCGGGATGGTCATCTGCAGAACGTTGATGCGATAATAGAGGTCTTCCCGAAAGCGGCCTTCCTGCACCCCGGCCGGCAGATCGCGGTTGGTGGCGCAGATAATACGGGTATTGGCCTTCCGGGTGGCGGTGCCGCCCACCCGCTGAAATTCCCCGTATTCCAGATAATGCAACAGCTTGGCCTGCAGGTTAATGGGAATTTCCCCGATTTCATCCAGAAAGAGGGAGCCGCCGTCGGCGATTTCCACCAGGCCCTGCTTCTGGGTTTTGGCGTCCGTAAAGGCCCCTTTTTCGTGCCCGAACAGATTGCTTTCCAGAAGGGTCTCCGAAAAAGTTGCGCAGTTGACGTAAACAAAGGGGGCCTGTTTGCGCGGGCTGTTCTGATGAATAAAGTGAGCGATCATCTGTTTGCCGGTACCGGTTTCGCCGTTTAGCAGCACCGTGGCATTGGACTGGGCCGCCCGGCGACACAGTTCCAGGAGTTTGTTCATGGCCTCGCTACCGCCCACGATCAGGCGGCGGTTTTGGGCGATTTCCAGCTCAAAAACGCGGGCCTTGGCCAGCTGCTGGCGGCGTTCGATATGGCGTTTGAGGACCAGGGTGAGGTGCTCGGGGTCCAGCGGTTTGGTGAAAAAATCCTCCGCGCCCAGCTTCATGGCTGCCACGGCGTCCTGGATCATGGCGGTGCCGCTCAGCATAATCACCATGGTTTCCGGGGCGTGGGTCTTGATTTCGGTGAGCAGTTCGGTGCCGTCCCCATCCGGCAGGCGAAGGTCCAGCAGGGCGATGTCCGGCTCGAAAGCGGACCAGGCCGGAAAGGCCTCCGCGAGGCTGTTGGCGCTTTCCACCTCAAAGCCCATTTCCTGCAACAGGCTGGCCATGGCGCCGCAAAAGTCGATGTCGTCTTCCAGGATAAAAATACGCTGATTCATAACCCACCTTTAAGGGTTGGAGATAGATTTTCGTGATTTCGCGCTTTCTCGGTCAATATCCGGGAAACGGTTTTTATCCTGCACTATCAGCCGCGGCGTTTGCTTTTGCCGTTCCGGCGGCCTGCCGTTCCGGCGGCTTTGGGCTCGCGCGGTTTGGCCTCCGGCGCCAGAGGGAAACTCAGGGTGATGGTGGTGCCCTTACCCTCTTTGGAAGCCACGGTGAGCTCGCCGTTCTGGAGCCGGGTAAAATTGCGGGTGATGTACAGTCCCAGGTTGAATCCCTTGCCGTTGTCGCCGGGCTGACCGTCTCCGAAGGGCTCGAAAAGCTGCTGCAGCTGTTGTTCCGGTATCCCCCCGGCCTCGTCCTTAATGCGGATTTCCGCCTGTTCGCCGCTTTTGCGGGCGCTCAGGGAAATGGTGCCCCCTTTGGGGGAAAACTTGCAGGCATTGTCGATCAGGTTCAGGAAAATTTCCTGAAGCATCATGGGGTTGCCCAAAACGTTCAGCTCCGCTGGACAGGTAATCCGGACCTGAATGTCCTTCTGGCGGATAATGCCTTCCAGATCCCCCAGAATAAGGTCGATCTGGGGGCGCAGCACCACCCGGCTGATGTCCGCCTGATGTTCGCCCTGTTCGATGCGGGAGAGGGTGAGCATGCTGTTGATGAAACCCTGCAGCCGGGAAACCTGCTTGAGGAGGTCTCCGACCGGCTCGGGGGATTCCCCGCCGGCGTTTTGTTCCAGGCGTTTTTGAAGGTTGGTGAGGCGCCACAGCATGGTGGAAAGCGGGGTGCGCAGGTCGTGGGCCACCTTGTTGACCAGCATGCTTTTCCAATCGCTCAGTTTGCGGGCCTGCTCCTTTTCCAGCGATTCGCGAATGGCCATTTCGAAATAAGTGATTTTTTCCCAGTGGGTGGCGGTGGACTGGGCCATTTGCCGGGCCAGGTCCAGATCTTCCTCCCAATAGCGGATGCGGGATTTTTTGCGGCCCAGCACCCATATCAGGGATTCCCGGATGGGCAGCAGGATAATCCAGGGTTCGGGCAGGCTGGCCACCGGAATAAAGACCCCTTTTTCCACCAGCTTGAGGGCTTCGGCATTCACGGTGAGGGTGTCCGGCACTTCATAATGGCTCAGCCATTCCAGCAGGGGTCCGGCCTGGTCATCGGGCTGGTGTGGTTGCCAGGGGGAGCGATCATTTTCGCGGGAGAGGAAAAGCTGCTGTTCCACGGGAACCGCCTCCTGAAAGTGCTTTTGCAGAGCGGCGAGCAGGTGTTGGGTGTCGGAGATCTTTTCCGTTTCGCTCAGAAAGGCCTTCATGCGGTTAAAACGGTCGTAGCGAATGCGCAAAAACTTGCGGTCCACCCATCCCTGAACCTGTTCGCGGATGGGGTTGAACAAAAAGGCCACCAGCAGGGAAGCCAGGATAGAAAGCACCGGAGTGTCCAGGGCAAACTCGCGGTGTATAGCCACCGAAAGCCCTCCGGCTACAGCCACGTAAACGGCGATCAGCAGGGCCAGCAATATCCCGTAAACCAGGCTTCGGGAAATCACGATTTCGATGTTGAAAAGCCGGTATCGCAGAATACCAATGGCGATAAACACCGGGGTGATCATAAAAAAGAGGTCGAAGGTCCATTCCGGCAGCAGGGGAGAGAGGCCCAGAAACTGAGGGAGATTCCACAGAAACAGGAAGGGGAAAAGTCCCCAGAACACCCCGCCGATAACCCACTGCAGTTTGCGCTGGGTTACCGGATTGGAATGGTAACCTTCATTGCGGATGATGTTGACGATGGCCATCATAAAAAGCGCAAAAACCACTATCCGGAAAGCCCGGTAGGCGGCGTAATAGGTGTAAATGGCCTGGGGGTCCGGCTGAAATTCCTTGAGCAGGAAAAAAACGATCAGGATAACGGAGATGGTAAAGCCGATGGTTTGGAACAAAACCCGCCGGAAGCGCAGCTTGTGATGGGGCAGAACCGGGGCCGGGAAATAATAGCTGAATTGCAGAAAGGCGAAGATGGCCTGAGGATATGCCAGCAGCACCAGAATGCGGTACAGGTAAGCCCAGATCCCCGGAAGGTGCATGCCCGGCCACCACGCCATAATGGTAAACCCGAACAGGTATCCGGCGATGGCAAAGTATTTTTCCCCGTCCTGTTGGCGGTAAAACCATACCAGCAGGGCAATGGTGATAAACAGAAGCCCGGCCAGGCCCTTGGAGAGCAGGCGCGAAAAATCGTAGAACACCCCCAGACGCACCCGCACCGGGAGGTCCTTAACCGGGGTAATGCTGAGGGTATCGCCAATGGCGCGGTGGTAGAGGATTTCCTCGATCTCGAACGGCTCCCGCACCGCCTGGTCCCCGATACGGTCGACTTCGAGAGTCAACACCTCCCGGGCCGGGGGGGCGAACAGGGCATTTCGGGAGGATTGCGGCGCGGGGAGCAGCAGGCGCAGGGAATCCGCGCCGGCATAAACGGCCTGGGCGTTTTCGCCGATCTCCACCGACCAGCGAAGCCCCTTTTCCGTTTTTTGAAAGGTGCCGGGCAGCAGGGGACGCTCCCCAAGGGTATAAATGGCCATGTAGCCGGCTGCCAACCAGAGCAGGGAAAAAAAGGTAAGGATGGCGATTCGAGTGGCCATAAAGGGTTCCAACCGGGCGTCAGAAGTCTACAATTTTAGTTTACCACCCGGGCACAAAGATCTCAAAGAGACACATAATCCATTATGTTAGATTCGATGCCTTTGGGTGCTTTGCGCCGGGTTTTTACCTGGCAAGACGGGAATGTTAAAAAGCTAACTCCGGATAGGAGGTCAAGCAAGGCGTTTGCACCTAATTCACGGTCCTCATCAACTTAATGCAAAGCGCGGGTGGCCAGGGGAACATTGTCGGTAGAGAGGATCGTGGCGCCGTTTTGGATGAGGCTCTGGTAAACCGAGATGCCCCTTTGGGCGGCGCGGGTATCCAGGTTGCCCATGGTGCCCAGAATGGTGGAAATGCCGGCATTGTGAAGTTCCTGGTACACCGCCGGGTCCGGCTCGCTGACCCCCACAAAGGCCACCAGGCGATTGGCGGGGATCCCGCTGTTCAGCAGTCGCGCCACCCCCTCCGGGCCTTTGGCGGAAGCGGAGATCATCAGGTCGGGGTCCAGCTGGTGAAAACGCTCCGCCCACTCCAGGGTATAGGTGATTACCACCGCATAAGGTTGCGCCTCATGGCGGCGGATGGCCTCCGCTACCTCTTCCGCGGAAACCCCGCGTTTAACGTCCAGGGTTAGCACTGCCTTGCCCCTGGCCCATTCCAGCACCGCGTCCAGGGTGGGGATCCGGTAATCGGTCTGCCGCCCCTCATTGTCCACCAGAAAAAGGCCGGAAACCTCATCGAGGGAATGTTCGGCCAGCAAGCCCTTCCCGGTGGTGGTGCGATCGAGTTCCTCGTCGTGGAGCATCACCAGGGCGTCATCGCGGGTTTTGCGGACGTCGCATTCGATGAGGGCCGGGGCGTAATGCAGGATATTTTCGAACGTTTCGATGGCGTTTTCCGGATAACCGGGCAGGGGTCCTCCGCGGTGGGCGCTGAGCAAGGCGGGCCTTCCGGGCTTCCAGGCCAGGTAATCGCTGAGTTCCGCCACGCTGCTGAAATTGCGCAGGTAGGGGACTGGCGAAAAAGAACTGTCGTTTTGTTTCTGACAGGCGGGCAGAAGCGCTGCCAGCAGGAGGGCAGCCAACCATAATTTGGAGAATCGGGTCATTTTCTAAATCCGTTTTTCGGTTGATGTGGATGAATCATACCCTTTGAAAAGGATAGGTGCAAGGAATTTTGACAGGTGAGGTGGGGGTGGTGGTGAGGATATCCTGGGGAACGACAAACCCCGGCTGCCTTGTGGCGACCGGGGTTTGTTTTAAGAAATTCGGTTTAGCGGCTGCAGCTTTTCGTTGCCGCGCCGTAAGGGCCGTATTACTCCCGGGAGCTGACCGGCCGGATGGGCATCTGAGCCTCGCGTTCCGCCGCTTCTTTTTTCCATACCGGGACAAGGTCCTTCAGAAAAGTCTCTTTTTCGTCGTTCAATTTGTCCATATCCAATCCGATAAAAGCCTGCGCTTTTGCTTTTGTGGAAATATCCGGATAAGCGACCTCACCGGAAAAACCCAACTGGCCGAGTAAACGGGCCAGTTTCACGCGGGCTTCCTGAGCAATTTCGGTGGCGGTGGATACGATCCGGCTGGCCTCAACCGGCGAATGGAAGGTGCCCCCATGGGAAGCCACCGAGTAATCCCAGCGCCACTGAGCATGGCGAATATCCATCAAAATGGACTTCATCTGGGCCTCCGTTGCCCCGAGTTGCCAGGCTTTTTGGGCCTCAATGTGAGCGCGAATCAGCAGCTCTTCCAGGCTGAGCTGAGTTTGTTTGATTTTTTTCTGACGCTGAAAAACGTCGTTTATCAACGCGCCACTTTCCTCGCGGTGGCATACCTGGCAGGAATTGGCCACATTGTCCAACGGAGAGCGGATATGGTGATCGGTAAATTTTTGTCCCCCCTCGGACTGGTAGGGCATGTGGCAATCCGCACAGGAGACCCCACGTTGGGAATGCACCCCAGTGGTGAAAAGCTCATAGCCGGGATGCTGAGCCTTTAGCATTGGCGCTTTGCTAAGGGGATGGGTCCAATCGGCAAATTCCATTTGGTCGTAGTACTTTTCCATATCCTCAACGGTGGTCCCGTATTTCCAGGGAAAGGTCAGGTAGGGAACCCCTTCCTGACCGGCAATGTTTTTGTCGAAATAATACTCGACATGGCACTGCGCGCAAACCAGAGAGCGCATTTCCTGGTGGGTTGCATCTTTAATATCTTTGCCCATGTTTTCATAGGCTTCAACCAGAGCCGGCCGGGAAATTTGCAGTGACATGGTTTCGGGATTGTGGCAATCCGCACAGCCAATCGGGTTAACCACTTCGGAGCCCTTGTCGGCCCATTTGCCTTTGTAAAATTCTCCGATGCCCTTTTCGGCCATGGTTCGCGGCACGTCCGGGCTCTTGCAGGTCCAACAGGTGCTGGGCATGGGCCCGGTGCCGGGCCCGGTGGGCCCACCGGTCCTCAGGGTATTGTGAATGTCCTCAATCGCATAGGCATGGCCACGCGGTTGATTGTAATCCTTCGAAAACCCGTAGCCTGCCCACAATACCACCAGCCGGGGGTCCTCTCCCAGCGCATCGCGGAGCTTGGAGCCGTTGAGGTAGGTGGCGAAGGAGGTGTCCCGGGTTCGCATAAACGACTCATACTGGCGCGGGAAGTTTTTACCCCAGACGACGTTGCGCGGCTCGTGGGCCCCGATTTCAATTTGGGGGGTGTAGGCAAACTGGGACTCTGCCTTCCGATTGATGATACTATTGGCCAGATAGCTCAACAGAATCACCACGGCAACAGTCAAAATAAATAACAGCCAATTTTTGATATTCTCACTCATAACGCTCCCCTTAATTGGAGGTGTGGTTAACTTGTGCGTCCAGCCAGGCCGGAACAAAACTGCCCTTGCGGGTTGCTACCGGTAGAGGCTCCAAATGAAACCCCACTGAAGATAAACTGCGCTCCCTGCCGTGAGGCACATTGCGGTGACAGGACCAACACGTGCGGTCCAGGCGGTTTTCGGCATGGTTGGAAACCCCGGCGGCGGTCCTGGGATCCGTTACCTGCGAGATGTGGCAACGAATACAATTGCTCTGAACGGCCTCCTGGCCCGCTTCGTGCATCACGATGGCCTGCGGTTCTTTGCGCAGTGTAAAAATAGTGGAGTGGTACAGACCGTCTTTGGCCTTGAAAAAGTACTTTTTAATGAAGTTGTCCTGAGGAACGTGGCAGTCGTTGCAGGTAGCCACCTCGCGGTGCGAACTGTGGCGCCAGGTGATAAACTGGGGTGTCATCACGTGGCAGTTTACACAAGCGGTGGGATCGTCGGTCAGATAGGAGCCAACGTTGGCGATATGGGCGATATAAATGGCCAGCCCGGCGCCAATCCCCAGCAGAATAATAACCGGTCGCCGCCATTGGGGCGGCGGCAAGAGCTTTTTCTTGAGCGAAGAAAAGCGCATGGACGAGGTCCTTGAGTTTGCATGTTAATAATCGGTGGCGTCAAATGCGATTCAATACACTTGAGTGCTTTCCAAATCTTCTCTAACAAATTTATAAATTTCTACAAATCTTGCAAGAAATTTTACCAAATTTATACTGCCGGGAGGGGTTGGAACACCTTCACAATGAAGAGCGCTCGCAAAAATGATATTTATCTTGCGCTGTGCAATGTAGCCCACTATATTTGCGCTGCAATTTTTGCCGAGGTGGCGGAATTGGTAGACGCGCTAGGTTCAGGGTCTAGTGAGGGTTTCCTCGTGGGGGTTCGAGTCCCCCCCTCGGTACAAAAAACCCCGGTTGCCTGTTGGCAGCCGGGGTTTTCTTGTTTTAAGGGGATGCGATTAATTCAGGGTATTCTGTTTGTAATCGCTGGGACTCATACCGGTTTCTTTTTTGAACAGCCGCGAAAAATAGGGCGGATTTTCAAAGCCGAGCCGGTAGGCAATTTCCGAGATACTCTGCTCCCCGGAAATCAGCATGTTTTTGGCTTCGGAAATGATGTAGAGGTGAATCAATTCCAGGGCCGTTTTGCCGGTTTCCTGCTTTAGCAGATCGCTCAGATACTTCGGGGACAGGTTGAGTTGGGAAGCCAGGTAATGGACGGTCGGCAGCCCGTTCTCCTCGGCAAAATGGGGTGCGAAATAGGCATTCAGAATGGCGTTGAACTTCGTTACCGTGGCCCCGGCCAGGGGTTTGCGGTCGATAAACTGGCGTTTGTAAAAACGCTGCGCGTATTTCAGCAGGGAATCCAGGTGGGACAGAATGATGGATTTGCTGAACTCATCCGGGTTGTTGTGATATTCCGATTCCATTTTTTCGTACAAGGACCACATCACCTCTTTCTCCCGCGGGGAAAGATGCAGGGCTTCGTTGATGCGGTAATCAAAGAAATCATACTGTCTCAACTCCGCATAAAGGGGATGTCCGATTAAATAGTCTTCATGGATATAAATGGTAAATCCATTGTCCTTGATGACCACATCGTGAATGGTCAGCTTTTGGTCCGGTCTCAGGAAATACATAAACCCTTTTCCGCTGTCGTATTGGGTCTGCCCGTACCAAAACGCCCCGCTTTCCAACTTCTTGAAGCAGATCGTGTAGAACCCGTAAGAGACTTCCTTGTTGCACAAGACGGGACTGGTGTTGTTAAACTGAATCAGCCCCAGCAATGGGTTTTCCGGCGCGGGAACACCCATGAAGTCGAACAGGTCGCCAATCTTTTTAAAATGCATGATAGTCTCCGTCGCTGACCTTTTCCATCCAGGTCACCACTTCACCGTTAACCTCTTCCTGAACGGCAATATGGCTCATTGCCTTGTTGGAGGATGCCCCATGCCAGTGTTTTTCCCCGGGGGCAAACCAGACCACGTCCCCCGGCATAATTTTTTCGATAGGTCCGCCTTCGCGCTGCACCCAACCCAACCCGGAGATAACCACCAGGGTTTGTCCGGCCGGATGGGTGTGCCAGGCGGTTCTGGCGCCCGGTTCAAAGGTAACCAGCGCTCCGGCTGCCCGGGTAGCTTCTTTTTTGGCGAACAACGGGTCGATTCTCACGGTACCGGTAAACCATTCTTTCGGTCCCTTGAAGGACGGCAAATCTTCGTTTTTGGTGATTTCCATGATTTTCTCCTTTTACTTAAAATGTTGCTGCGTCTATTACAAATCTATACCTGGCTTCCTTGTTTACAACCTTTTTCCAGGAATTGTTAATTTCTTCGGCGCGGATCATTTGAATTTCCGGTAAAATCCGGTTGTCCGCACAAAAGTGCACCACTTCCTGAGTTTCGGGTATCCCGCCAATCAGGGAGGCGTTGAAGTTGACCCGGGAACCGGCCAGAGCAATATTGCTCAAGCTTATTTCAAACCCGTTGGGCATGCCAACCAGGGTAAAGGAACCGAAGGGCTTAACGGTTGCCACGTAAGGCGCCACATTAAACTGGTAGGGAATGGTGCAAATCATGTAATCCAGCAGAGCGCGATAGGGCGCCAGTTTGGCGGGACTATCCACCACAATGGCTTCTTTGGCGCCAAAAGCCAGGATGTCCTTTACTTTGTCTGCGGAGGTGGTGAAGGCGTATACCTCGGCGCCCTTTGCCACGGCCAGTTTAATGGCAATATGTCCCAGTCCCCCGATACCGGCAACCCCAACTTTGTCCCCGATTTTGAAGTTGGCATTCATCAGAGGAGAATAAGTGGTAATGCCGGCGCACAGCAGCGGGGCTGCCTCCTGCAGGGAAATATGTTCGGGAATGTGAACGGCAAAGTGCTCCCGGACCACGATGTTGTTGGCATAACCACCCTGGGTAATGCCGGTGGGCGAGGACTGCTGCGGGTAGCCGTAAGTCCAAACGGTCTGGCCCTTCTCGCAGAAATGTTCCTCGCCGTGGCGGCAGTTGTCGCAGTCCATGCAGCTATCGACCATACAGCCAACCCCTGCTCTGTCCCCGACTTTGAATTTTTTGACGTTTTTACCCACCGCGGAGACAATCCCCACAATCTCGTGCCCGGGAACCTGAGGATATTGTTGAGGTCCCCAGTGGCCCTTCATTTGGTGAATATCCGAGTGGCAAATGCTGGCATATTTGACGTCAATTAAAATGTCCTCGTCGCCAACCGGGCGGCGCTCAAATTCCCAGGGTGTCAAAATACCCGAGGTGTCTTGGGCGGCATAGCCCCTGGATTTGATATTCCCGGAGGGCGCCTTTTGCGGGGCGTTGTTCGTTTGGGCAACCGAAGGGGTGGCACCGGCTAACACGATCCCGCTTCCCAGGGCGGCCGATTGCTGGATGAATTTTCTTCTTGAAATGCTGTTTTTCGATGTCATTTCGGGGTCCTTAAAAGGTGTTTAAACTTTGGGGATAATTTTTACGGTCGCGCTTCGGGAGCGATTGCTTATCATGGAATTCAGATAACGGCTGTCGTGGTATTTGGTGCGATAGGCCTCGTCGATTTTACCGCTCAGTGCGTCGTCTGCCTGTTCGAATCGGACATCCAGGGCCATTCCGGCAACGGTGATGCGTCCCGCTCCCTGGCGGAGCGCAGCCTGATACCAACTGGATTTATGTCCGTAGTAAGCGCGTACGAAAAGGGCGTCTTCCACCACCACGGACCAGATCCAGGTCGGGGTGCCGTAGGTTTCGCCATCGTCGCGAAACGGTGAAATGTGCAAATCGTCGCTTTTGCCGATTTGACTTAGCTCTTGTGCGGTCCATTCTCTCATGGGGGTCACCTGCTTTTTGGGGAATTCAGATTCGCATAATCTTCATCTGATACGGGTTCCTGCCATACCACCATGCCCTTTTCGGTATTGGGCAGAAGGTAAATATGGGACATGCTGCTATCCCTGGACGCCCCGTGCCAGTGCAAAACGTCCGGGGGGCACCGGATAACATCACCCTTGCGGATAATCTCAATCGCCTGGCCTTTAATCTGGTGGTATCCAACCCCCGCGGTAACCAGGAGGATCTGCCCGCAGGGGTGCAAATGCCAGTTGCTGCGCGCCCCGGGTTCAAAAAGAACGCTCCCGGCCGCGGTGGTAAAAACGGAGTCCGGTTTTACCAGGCCGGTTACCCATGCAGTACCGGTGAAAAATTCTGCCGGAGCGGCCTCACCCCTGGGAAAAATCGGGGTGTTATCACCGGAAAGGACTTTTTCCGGTGTTCTCTGGCAATCCGGATTAACCAGGAAGAGGAAAATCAGGGTTGCAACGAGGGATAGGTTTGTTCTGGTCATGTCTCTTTCTTTTTGATTAATGGTGAAGTTCAATTCTGACGCCAGGGGAAGCGGTTCTGTGGAGTTCGCTGAAGTCGCCTTCAATTTTCCCCAGGTTGATGAGCCCGGCGGCGTACCCAAAATCCCGGTAAAAAATGGCCAGGTTACCCCAGGGGGCGTAGTAGGTGATATCCCCGGGGGACGGATCAAATCCGGCCGGGGCCTGCTGTTCCGTAAGTTTCCGCGGGAGATAGCTGATTTTTTCGATCCCCCCGTAATCTTCCAGCTTCAGGTCCAACGGCAGTAAGGAGATAAAGTCCTTCGCGGTAGGGGAATCCGCCAGGGTAGCAATAAGGGTGGTATCGCCGATGATGATCTTGATCTTATGCTGAATGGCGTTTTCCATAGTTGTGCGCTCAAGGGTTTGTTGGGCGTTGGCCGCGAGGGTTGTCAGGATTACCAGACTCAACCACATCAGCAGTTGAGCCTTCGGTGTTTGCATTTTCAGACGATTTATCAGGGTACTTCGCGTCTTTCCGTTTTGGTGAAAGTGCCTCCGGAGCTCCCGGATTACAGTTCCTGCGCGGTGGGACGGAACAGAATCTCGTTCACATCCATATCTTCCGGCTGGCTGAGGGCGAAGACCACCGCACGGGCAAATGAATCCGCAGGAATGGCGACGTGCTTATAGTAGCCCTGAATTCCCGCCGCGGATGCTTCGTGGGTAATGTGCCCCGGCAGTTCGGTGTCGACCGCTCCCGGCGAAATAATGGTGGTGCGCAGGTTGTAGGGTTTTACCTCCTGGCGCAGCCCTTCCGAGATGGCGCGTACCGCGTGTTTGGTGGCGCAATACACCGATCCGGCCGGGGTTACCTTATGCCCCGCCACCGAGGATACATTGATGATATGGCCGGATTTCTGCTGCTGCATGTGCGGCAGGACTGCGGCGATGCCGTACAGTACTCCCTTGATGTTGATGTCGATCATGTTGTCCCACTCCCCGATCTTGTTGCTGTCCAGGGGAGACTGCTGCATCAGTCCGGCATTGTTGATCATCACGTCCACCCGGCCAAAAGCCTTGACGGCGGCATCGACCAGTTGCCGAACCTGACCGGCATCGGTGACGTCCGTGGTAACCGCCAATGCGTCGCCGCCTTTTTCCCGAATGGCGTTGGCCAGTTTTTCAATCCGGTCGGTGCGCCGGGCGCCCAATACGACTTTTGCGCCGCGCTCGTAGAGATATTCTGCGGTTACCTTCCCGAAGCCGCTGCTGGCGCCGGTAATCACAACCACTTTGCCTTTAATATTGGTATCCATTTTCAGACCTTCCGTTTTTAGGGTTCGATTTAATCACGCCTGTAATCTAGGCAAACGATCGTCCCCGGGACGGATACAGAAGGCGGTAAAACAGATACAAATTTCCGGTTTCCCGCTTATGCGGCCCCTCTCCCGGAGCCAAACCTCTCCGGAAAACCACCCTGGCAGGTATTCGGGGGAACAATCCCGATCCCCCGTTTTGGCCTTTCCTAAAAGCGGCAAAGACCTTATTATGAACGGACCTTACGCGCCGGAAATAATTTCCGGCCCATTGACCGCGAA
>JAGRBF010000102.1:31440-38352 GCA_020434205.1 Calditrichota bacterium
AACTGAAACCGGACGGATCTGCCCCTGCACCGGAAAATCTGCTCGTTCTGCGGTTATCTGCGAACCAACAGGGATAGCTGGTGTACGTCCGTTCTCCAAAGCAGGTGTGGGCACGGAAGTTCGGTGCCTGGCAAAACCTAAAAACATTAATTCTTCGCACTTTCGCGCTCTCGCGGCTAAATAGCAGGAATGGATTTCGTTGCGTAACATCTGCTGTTAAAGGATGTTAAATATTCCGTGAGAATGGCCCGGGATCTTCCTGTTCCAAGGGGGTATCAATGCAGAACATTCGTTGGGGAATTATCGGCTGCGGAGACGTTACCGAGAAAAAAAGCGGGCCGGGCTTCCGCAAAGCGCGGCATTCCCAGCTGGTTGCGGTGATGCGCCGCTCCGGGGACCTGGCCCGGGATTACGCGGAGCGCCACGGGGTGCCCAAATGGTATGACGATGGCGAAGCGCTGATCCGCGATCCCGAAGTCGATGCCGTCTACATCGCCACCCCGCCGGACTCTCACAAACACTACACCCTGCTCAGCGCCCGGGCCGGCAAACCCGTTTACGTGGAAAAACCGATGGCCCTGAACGTCGATGAATGCCGGGAAATGATCCGGGCATGCGCCGCCGCAGGGGTCCCCCTCTTCGTGGCCTACTACCGCCGGGCCCTGGAACGCTTTCAGAAAATCAAATCCCTGCTGGAAAACGATGCTATCGGAGAAGTCCGCTTTGTTCGGGTGATGTTGTGCAAACCGCCTCTCCCGGTTTCCCCGGATCCGGACAACATTCCCTGGCGGCTGCGCCCGGAAATTGCCGGGGGCGGACTTTTTGTGGACCTGGCTTCCCACATGCTGGATTTTCTCGACTTTGCCCTGGGGCCCATCCGCGAGGCATGGGGCTTTTCCGGCAATCAGGCCGGCCAGTATCCGGCGGAGGATATCGTTTCCGGGAGCTTTGCCTTCGAATCCGGGGTGCAGGGGGTGGGGACGTGGTGTTTCAGCGCCTACGAAAAATGCGATATTACCGAAATAGTGGGCAGCCAGGGCAAAATAAGCTATTCGACCTTCGGCGAGGAGCCGGTGGTCTTAAGCAATCGCAGCGGGCAGCGGGAATTTGACTTCCTCACCCCGCCCCACATTCAGCAACCGCTGATCCAGAGCGTGGTGGACGAACTGATCGGCACCGGCCAATGCCCCAGCAGCGGGGAAAGCGCCATCCGCACCACCCGGGTTATGGAGCAATTGCTGTCCGGCCCCCGTTCCTGAAGACTGCTTCAAAGCGCCAACTAACCATCCAGCCCTTTTGCTACCTCTAGCCCTCATAGTTGCCAGAGGGTCGCCACAAAATAACAGGCCAGAAAACCCATCAGCAGGGGAAGCAGCGCGGAAACGACCGTCCATTTGAGGCTGCCGGATTCCTTGTAGATGGTGTAGAGGGTGGTGGAGCAGGGATTGTGGATCAGGCTGAACAGCATCAGGTTGACCGCGGTGAGGAGGGTCCAGCCGCCCGCCTTAAAAACCGCCATATAGGCGGCGTTGTTGCTCAGTTCAAACATCACCCCGGCGCCGTGGCCCAAATCCGGGGTGCCGCTGCTGAGCACGGTCAGCATCAAAATGGTGGGAATCACAATTTCATTGGCGGGAATGGCGATCACGTAAGCCAGGAGAATCACCCCGTTCAGCCCGATCAGCACACCGAAGGGATTCAGCAGGTCGATCAGGTGTTCGGCCAGGGTGCTGCCGCCGAAGTGGACATTGGCCACCAGCCAGATTACCGCGCCGGCCGGGGCGGCAAATACCATGGCCCGCCACAGCACAAAAACGGTGCGGTCGATCAGCGAGGTGTAGAGGGTCTGGAGAATGCGGGGGGGACGGTAGGGCGGTAACTCCAGGCTGAAGGTCGATGCCTCCCCGCGCAAAATGGTGTTGGAGAGCCACCAGGAGGTGGCAAAGGTCAGGAAGATCCCCAGCAGGGTAATGCCCACCACCGCGGCGGCCGACACCAGGCTGGCCAGCCCGGCCGGCGCCAAGGCCCCGACGAACAGCGAGGCGATCAGAATCTGGGTGGGCCAGCGGCCGTTGCACAGGGCGAAGTTGTTGGTGATCATGGCGATCAACCGTTCGCGGGGACTGTCGATAATGCGGGTGGCGATGACCCCGGCGGCATTGCAACCGAAGCCCATGCTCATGGAGAGGGCCTGCCGACCGTGGGCCCCGGCCTTCTGAAAAAGACTGTCCAGATTGAAGGCCACCCGGGGCAGATAGCCGAAATCTTCCAGGAGGGTGAAAAGGGGAAAAAAGATGGCCATGGGCGGCAGCATCACGCTCACCACCCAGGCCAGGGCCAGATACATGCCGTCAATCAACAGACCGCTCAGCCACCAGGGAAGGTGCAAATCCGCCCCAAACGTTTTCAGAACCGGATATAATTGTTCGATGAGCAGGCCGGAGAGAAGCTGGGAGGGATAATTGGCGCCGCTGATGGTGAGCCAGAAAACCATCGCCAGCACCAGGAACATGATGGGAAATCCCGTCCAGCGACTGGTGAGCAGCCATTCCAGACGATGTTCCCAGGCCAGCCGCGCCTTGCTTTTATCCGCAATAACCACCTGGTCGGAAATACGTGAGGCGTTCTGATAAATACTTTCCATCAGGGAGGTTTGCAGGTCGTTGCCCACTTCCCAGCGCAGTGAGGCGGCAGTGCTCAGGATGGATTCCCGCTCCCGGTCGGATCTTTTCTCAACCATTGGCGCCTGCCAAAGACTGCAGTTGACCGTCGCGCACCGCTTCGATAATTTGTTCGTCCCCGGCCAGAAGGCGCAGGGCCACCCAGCGGGCATTGGAGAGTCCCGGGAAAGCTTTTTCCAATTTCCCGACCAGAATGGTCAGGGCCTCGGACAGATCGGATGTCCCGGTCTGAAAACGTTTCGGCGAACAGCTGAGGGTGCCCATGGCAACATCGTGAATGGTCTTCAGGAGGGCATTGAGACCTTCCCCCTGGCGCGCGGCAGTGGGCACCACCGGAATGCCCAGTTCGGCGGACAGCTTCGCGGTATCGATCTGGATGCCGTGGCGGCGGGCTTCGTCCATCAGGTTCAGGCATAACACGGCCCGCTCGGTAATTTCGAGAATTTGCAGGACCAGATTAAGGTTGCGCTCCAACCGGGAAGCTTCGGCGACAATTACGGTTACGTGAGGCTGTCCGAAGAGCATAAAATTGCGGGCGATTTCCTCATCGTGGCTGGTGGAAAGGAGGGAATAAGTGCCGGGGAGGTCCACAATTTTGAACCGTTTCTTTTCATAGAGGAACCCCCCTTCGGCTCGCGCCACCGTTTTACCGGGCCAGTTGCCGGTGTGCTGATGCAGGCCGGTGAGGGCATTAAAAACGGTACTTTTGCCGGTATTGGGATTGCCGGCCAGGGCCACCAGAAAATCGTGCTGGTCCATTTTGACCCCCAGGCGAACCAGATTTTCGGCGGGATTAAGGGGGCACTCTTCGCATCCCTTATTGGGATTCATGTTGATTTTCCTCGACTCTCAGGACATTGATCTGTTTGGTATGTTCCCGGCGCAAAGCAATAACCGCACCGCGGATATGGTAGGCCACCGGATCGCCCGCTGCGCTGCGCATGCCCACCTGTAAAACCGTGCCCGGAATAATGCCCAGGTCCATCAGGCGTTGCCGCTGCAAACCACGGCAGGCCCGCGAGATGTTCACCACTTCCGCCGTTTCGCCGGGCTGCAGATCGGCCAGCAGGCTGGTGCCGGATACCGTTTCGGGCAGGCGTTTGGCGGGCTCCACGGTGATGTTGGCAGCCAGAACCGGCGCCAGCAGAATCTCTTCCCCCTGAGCGGCAAAACGAACCTTGCCATTGGATTGATCCAGCATCTGGATCAGCAACCCCGGATAAAGCCCCTCGGCAACCAGTTGGGCGTAAACGGTCTCGGGTTCGTCCTCAATGTGCACGATTTCGGCAAACTCACCGGTCTTCAACTCGCTCAGCGGCTTACCCTTCATGGGGGGGAGTTCCCCGGACAGGGTGGGGATGGGATCTCCGTGGGGATCAAAGCGCGGGTGGCCCATTTTCGAGGCCAGCTGATTGGCTTCCTGCTCGCTCAGGCGGTGTTCCTGTTTTTCTGCGGCGGCATGCCATTCCGGTTCGGGAATGCCGGTTTGGTCGGCCAGGAAACGCTCCCACAGGCGGTGAATACGGATCACCCGGAGCGCGTAGGAGCGGCCCAGGGTGGTCAGCACCAGCAGGTTGCCGTCCCAGCGAACCAGATGCAGGGCTTCCAGGCGGGTAACCAGGCGCACCGCCCTTTCGCCGTTGATGGAAAGAGCCCCGGCAAGGCTCTGGATGGTGCATTGCAGGCCCTTGTATTCGCAGTCGTGAAGGTGCTTGAGACCGTCCTCGATCAGTACCCGATCGGATTGGCGGGAGGCGCGCAGCATTCGCCAGAAAAAGCCGCTTACCGGACGAAAGAGAGCCCACAGCATAACCAGGCCCACCACCGCAATCAGCAATTTTTCCAGGGATTCTTCCACCATGACCTTCCCGTTAATCTCAAAACAGCGAATGCTTCAATGTAACACCGATTGGCCAAACAATTCAAATCCCCAAAATTTGTCTCATGTTTGATATTGATGGATTTGTGAATATGTTTCAGAAAATCCCCCGAAAAGATCAGTGAGTAATCAGGCCAACCCGTTATGCCGTCACAAAAACACTCCCTTCTTCCCCCTGAAAAAGCCTGCAAAATCTCTCTCTGCCTGCTGGTGCTCTGCCTGCTCAGCCTGAATCTTCAGGCCCAACAACGCCCCCAAGTCGGCCTGGTGCTGGCCGGCGGTAGCGCCAAGGGTTTTGCCCATATCGGGGTGCTCAAGGTTCTGGAAGAAGTGAACATGCCCATCGATTATGTAACCGGCACCAGCATGGGCGCTATCGTGGGCGGCCTCTTTGCCATTGGGTACAGCGCGGCGGAAATGGACTCCATCGTCTCCTCGGTAAACTGGAGCAAATTGCTGATCGGGGCGCCCCTTTACCCGCAGCTCAGCTGGAAGCAAAAGGAGCGCATCGAACGGTACGCGGTGGATCTGGAACTCTCCCTGCCGGGAGTAAGCCTGCCCTCGGGGCTGCTGTCGGGGCAGGATATTACCCGGATGTTGTGCCGGCTGACCCTCCCCGTGCACCATCTGGAGCGATTCAGCGATTTTCCCCGGCCCTTTGCCTGCATCGCCACCAACCTGGCCAACGGGGAGGCCGTGGTG
Source organism: Calditrichota bacterium (assembly GCA_020434205.1). GTDB lineage: Bacteria > Calditrichota > Calditrichia > RBG-13-44-9 > J075 > JAGRBF01. The sequence goes on from JAGRBF010000102.1 coordinate 36,703, forward strand.
CTGAAATCCGGAAATTTTGCCGAAGCGCTGCGGGCCAGCATGGCCATTCCCACCGCCTTTACCCCGGTTACCATCGGGGACAGCCTCCTGGTGGACGGCTATCTGGTGCGCAACCTGCCCGCGGAGGACGTCCGGGCTCTGGGCGCGCAACTGGTGATCGGGGTGAATATCGAGCAGGAAATTCAGCCGGTGGAAAAGGTGACCAGCCTGATCGAAATCCTCAACCAGATCCAGAACCTGATGCTGCTCCCCGGCATCGAAGCCCAGAAGGAACTCTGCGATGTGATGCTGGAGCCGGATTTCGGGGACATCACCATTATGGACTTCAACCGCAGCCGGGAGATCATCGATCTGGGAGAACGGCACGCCCGGGATCATTATGCCGCTCTCAAACAGCTGGCCGATTCCCTGAACGCCCTGGCCCCCCGGCCCGAGGCTCGTTTCCCGGCCATGCCCGATTCCCTCCTGATCTCGGAAATCGCCTTCGAAGGTTTTCGCAATCGCTCCCCGGATATTCTGGGAAACCACCTGCCCGGACTCCTGCCGGCCCTGCTGACCCCCGCTGAAATCGACAATCTGGTAGACCGGATTTACGCCATCCAGGTGTTCGAGCGGGTGGGCTACCGCATTATGCCCATCCCCGGAAAGGTTTCCAACAAGCTGCTGATCAAGGTCGAGGAAAAATCCGAAAACCGCTTTCAGGCAGGGCTGCGCTATGATAATCGCCACAATGCTTTCCTGCTGCTCAACACCCGCTTTTACAACTTGCTGACCGACCTCTCCACCCTGGACCTGGATCTGAAACTGGGAGAACTGAGTCGTTTTGCCCTGCAGTACGACCTGCCGGTGGGCTGGAGCAGCAGCATGGCCACCCGCCTGGGAATCGACTTCGGCGAGGACCGGATCGATCTCTACCAGCGGGACCGGCGGGCACAGCGTTTTACCACCCGCAGCCTCACCTCGACCCTTTTTATGGGAAGCCTGCGCGCCAAGAATGTGCTGATTGGCGCCGGGGTTCGGGGGCAATTGCTGCGCCAGGAAGTGGATATCGGGAATGTCGACCAGGCGGAAAAGGATATTTACACCGCAGCGGGATTTGCCAGGATGGGCTTGGACTATACCGACAGCAAAACCTTTCCCGTGCGCGGATTCCGAAGCGAGCTGAACGTGGAGGCCAGCACCGATCGCCTCAATTCCGACCCCGCTTTTTTTCGGGTGATGGGCTCCGGCGACCTTTTCCTGCCCCTGCATCGCCACTGGACCCTGCTGGTGAGCGGCGAAGCGGGAACCGTGCGGGGAGACAGCCTGTCGCTGATACGGCCCTACTACCTCGGTGGGGTGCGGGAACCCCGGACCTTCCAGGGATTGCCGCGCAGTTTTTACGGTTTAAGAGCTCAGGAGCGCATCGCCGAGCATCTTATGGTGGGCGCCGGCGGCCTGCAGTGGAAGGATAACAGCGGCTGGTTTGCCCAGTTTCACTACAATGTTGCCGCCATCTTCGAAGCGCGTTTGCTGGGGGAGCGCCAACCCCTGGTGCAGGGTTGGGGGGCCCTGGTGGGCTACGAACTGCCGGTGGGACCTCTGGTTTTTGCCGCCCACGGTGGTAACGGGCAGTTACACACCTTCCTGAGTATGGGATTCTTCTTTTGA
>JAGRBF010000102.1:38458-39458 GCA_020434205.1 Calditrichota bacterium
CCTAAAACGCTACCGAAATCCCGATATTGAAGGTCAGCAAATCGGTTTTTGATTGCACGGGACTGATGATCACCTCGCCGTTTACCCGCTCGATGTCTCCGCGGCGCAGATATTCCGCCTCGCCACCCAGCAGGTAGCGAACCCGCAGGTCCAGGAGAATGGAAGCGGGACGATCGTAATGGCCGTCTTCACCGAGGGAGGGCGCCGCTTCGTAGAGTTTGACCATCACCCCGCCGCCAAAACCGTAGCTGAAGGCAAAATCGTCGAAGTTTTTGGAGGAAGCCACCACGTCATCATCATCAATATTGTCTTCGTCTTCGATTTTGGTTTCGGTGTATAGATAATTGAACCCCACCAGCCCGTCGACATAGGGCCGCAGGACTCCGTGAGGATTCTGGGCGCGCAGCAGGGCAAAGGCCTGCACGATATTGTTGCTGGTGGTAACATCCACGGTTACGTCGGGAATGGTCAGGCTGAAGGGCACGTTGCGGGTTTCGCTGCCGTACTGCAGGTAAGCGAGTTCCAGACCCAGGGCAAAGGGGGATTTCCCGAGGTTGGCCGAGCCGTTGACGTTGATGCCGAAGCCGTTGTTGTCCAGATTGTTTTCAAATTCCCCTTTGGGCAAGGCGGTGGAAAACGCCACGCTGAACTGACCGATGGGGTCAAATTTGGGGGGACCGTCCTGGGCGAAAATGCCGCTGCTCATTAGCAGGAAGGCCAGGGCCAGGGTGGAGAGGATAAATTTGCGGTTTTGGATGAAACTGCCGGTATTGCGGGTCATGGTCTTCTGCTCCTTGGCGGCCGGTTTTTCTGCCGGTCCGTCCGATGGGTTGATCTTGATCTTTTTTGGATGTTGGCTGAAGGCCGCTACCTCCGGCCCTCAATGTAGATAATGCCAAATAGCATGCCAACCTCTTTCGGAGATGGTTACGGCAGAAGTGTAAACCTGGTTGCAGGCAGTTTCAGAAAGTGCGACAAAATCGACGAGTAAGGTCGAAGG
>JAGRBF010000690.1 GCA_020434205.1 Calditrichota bacterium
CGGAGGCAGCGTTGATAATGCATATACATCCAGGCCCGGTCGAAAGGGTCCTGCATGCGTTCCAAACGGGGCAGGGCCACCTCGTAAATGGCGCGGGCCTGCGGGTAATCCCGTTTCAGATAATACGTGTAAGCCAGCAGGTCATAAATTTTGCTGCCAAAGTCCGGATTGGGATGGGTGATGCCCTTATCGACCACCTTTTTCAGAGCCAACGCTTCCAGCAGGGCATCGGATGTCCGGTGCGTCAACAAAAGATTATAAGCCTTTTGGTAGCGCAGGGTCAGACTATCTGCCGCATACTTGATATTGGGTCGTGAGATGAGATACCAGTAGCGGGCTTTTTTAGTATCCGGAATGCGGTTGTAATAGGCAAGAGCCTTGCGCCTTTCAAACCGCAAATCGGCCATATAACCCCGGTAATAGCTAATGGCTGCCTGATAAAACCGGGATTTGCGGGTGGGGAGCTTTTCCAGAACGTTCAGCAGGGAATCCGAGGTCTCAAAGGCGTTCAGATTAAAATAGCTGATGGCCATATTGTAGTATTTCATATTGATGAGCTGGGGAAGGTCCTCGTCAATCGGGGCCGTCATTTCCCGGCAGTATTCAATACAGCGTCTGGCACTTCCCGATTTGCGGTAATGATAGGCGACGATCAGCCCGAAACCGTAGTTGCGGGGATAACGCTGATACAATCTGTTGATCCCCCGCAGCCCTTCACTCTGGGCGCCCTCCAGAAAATAGGAAATGCCGTGAGAAATAAAGTCTCCCTCAACCCGAAAATAGCGACCCTTTCGTCCGGCGAGTTCAATTTCCTTTTTGCCGCCGTCCCGGTCCCCTTCAAATCCCAGCAAACCGGCAAAAAATTTAACGACGCCCGGCAGGAGATCGGCGTAGTAATGGAAAAGCCCCAAACCGATGTAGGCGTCGTAATAGGTGGAATCCTGTTCAATGACCTTCTCGAGGCTCTTTTTGGCCCGCCGGCCGGACCAGTAGGCACTCAGAAAGTTTCGCTCGATGATGTGATAGAGGGCTTCGATCCCGCTGGTGATGGCAATGTAAAAGGGGCCGTCCGGATTGTCCGGGAAACGGGACTGAAAGTCGCGGGATTGATCCAGGGCAATTTCGATCTGCTTTTTGAGGTGAGCGGCCAGGGAATCGTTGCTTTCATCGAGGCCGAAATACATAGCGCTGAGGTAAGCCTGAAACACATACCCGTGCGGATAGTCCGGGAATTGCTGCCGTGCGGCAGCAAAGGTTTTCCGTGCTTCCTGGAACTGCAGGTTGTAAAGTTCCTCCTTCCCGGCCAGCACCAGGCTGTCCAGAGCAGCAGGAACAGGTGTTGCGCCGAGAGAGGTGTTAAAAGCCAGAAGCAGCAGGGCAAAAAACGCAAATCTTTTGATAGGGCAGGGGTGCATATTAGCTGATTTTCCCCTTGAGCTTGAGAATCTTGTCCCGCAATTGGGCCGCTTTTTCAAATTCGAGCCTGGAGGCGGCATCCTTCATCTGTTCTTCGAGCCGACCGATCAGTTCCAATTCCGAGAAGCTGTCCGGGACCTCCATCCGCACATCATCTTCTTGCGATTTGCTGGTTTTGTAGCGCGCGTGCATATCGGCAATTTTGGTGGACTCAATAATTTCTTCCACGGTTTTGTAAACGGTTGTGGGGGTAACCCCGTGCTCGCGGTTGTAGTCCTCCTGGACCTGGCGGCGGCGGGAGGTTTCCCGCATGGTCACTTCCATGGCCGCGGAAATGCGATCCCCGTAAAAAATGACCTTGCCGTTGGCGTTACGGGCCGCGCGCCCGGCAATCTGCAGAAGGGCCACTTCGGAGCGCAGGAATCCCTCTTTATCCGCGTCCAGAATGGCCACCAGGGAAACTTCGGGAAGATCCAGGCCCTCGCGCAAAAGGTTGATTCCCACCAGCACATCGTGTTCCGCCAGACGAAGATCCCGAAGAATATCCACCCGTTCCAGGGAATCGATTTCCGAGTGAATATAGGCCACGTTGATGTTCATGCCCTTTAAATAGTCGGTTAGATCCTCGGACATTCTTTTGGTGAGGGTGAGGGCCAGAACCCGCTCGCCTTTTTCGATGCGCAGGCGAATTTCTTCAATCAAATCATCTATTTGCCCGTCGGTGGGGCGCACCTCGATAACCGGGTCCAGCAAACCGGTGGGGCGAATAATCTGTTCCACCACCAACCCCTTGCTGCGTTCGAT
>JAGRBF010000691.1 GCA_020434205.1 Calditrichota bacterium
TGTGCAAATGAGCTCATTGAAAATCCTTCTCGGGGTGCTTATGTTGTGCGGGATGTTATTTTCCCAGGAAAAAGCCATTCCCCTGTGGGGCGAAACCGTTCCCAACAACCGCGCCGGCGGCACCCCCGAGGTGTGGGATACCACCAATGCCATCCGGGTTAGTCAGGTGCGTAAACCCTTGCTGGAAATGTATTTGCCGGATCCGGCCATTGCCACCGGGCAAACGGTGGTCATTTTTCCGGGCGGGGGCTACAAATATGTGGTGATCGATAAGGAAGGCAGCAAGATCGCCAAAATGCTCAACGCGGAAGGCATCGCCGCGGCCGTGGTTTTGTACCGCCTGCCGGATGAAAAAAACAGCGTGATTCCCTTCGAATCTCCCCTGATGGACGCTGCCCGGGCAGTGCGTCTGGTACGCTCCCGGGCCGCCGCCTGGAAGCTGGATCCGGGGCGAATCGGGGTGATGGGCTTTTCCGCCGGGGGGCACCTGGCGGCCAGTTTCGCCACCCAGTGGCAAAACCTGAAAGGGCCGCTGGGCGACGCCATCGACCGGGAAAGCGCCCGTCCGGATTTTGCGGTATTGATGTACCCGGTGATCACCATGAAAGAGGATTTTATGCACCGCGGCTCCCGCGATAACCTGCTGGGGGAAAATCCCGCTCCCGCCCTGGTGGAACGGTTTTCGCCGGAGCTGTGCGTCGGCGAAAACACCCCGCCGGCATTGCTGATCCACGCCGGGGACGATCGGGCGGTGCCGGTGGAAAACAGTCTGGTTTTCTACCAGGCTCTGATTCGCAAGGGGATCGCCGCGGAAATGCACCTGTATCCCGTTGGGGGGCATGGGTTCGGCCTGGCCCCGGATTTCCGCGGGCAAACGGTAAGCGCCTGGCCGCAGCGCTGCGTGGAATGGCTGAAAATGCAAGGCAGGCCTTAATTCCCGGGCGGGGCGGGCAGGCGGTCGATAACCAGCAGATCGGCGGTGTAGGCGGTTTTGTCGATCCCGGTTACCCGGAAAACCAGCTCGAAAAAGGGCGGTACTTCCCCGAACTTTTCGATGAAGCGGGATTCCAGCTCCGAGCGGGTTTCGGGGTTAACCAGGTAATTGACAATTTCCGGGGTCCCCAGGGAATGGAATGAGGCAATCAGCATAATGTGGTTGTTGGCGGGACCGGGGATTTTGAGCACGATAACGAGGTCGTCGTTGGGGCCGGGAGAATGTTCGCTGGTTTTGAAGGTTTGGGCTTCACTGGTATCCGGCTGAATATGGCGTACCTTGTGCGGGGAAATTTCGTATTGGATGTGGGTTTTGCCCAGCATGTGGTTGAGCATGTAGAGGGTTTTGATGCTGCCCAGGTAGATGATGTTGTATTCGTCCAGCACCTGGGTGCCCAGGGTAGAGGTTCTGCGCAGGACAATCTTTTTGTTGGCATTGTTGAGCAGGGAAAGTACCGGCGGCAGGCTCCACACGCTGTGGTAGGGGAAATAGGGCTCGCTGGCTGCCTTCAGCTTCATCTCCGGATGTTGTTGCTGGAAAACGCTCAGATCCT
>JAGRBF010000692.1 GCA_020434205.1 Calditrichota bacterium
GCAATCCGATTTCCCTTTGTCTCGTTTATTTACTGGTCAGTCGCCGGGTCAGCTTCCCGATATACGGTGTAGCCCTGCCGGCACATTTTATTCTGAAGTTTGACAACGGGGAAGACGAGATCTTTTTTGATCCGTTTCACGGCGGCAAAATTTACAGCCGGCAGACCTGCCTGAATTATTTGGAGGGGTTTGATCAGGAGAATTCCGAAGCGGTTTTGAAGGGTTGTTCCAACCTGGAGATCATCTCGCGCACCTTGCGCAACCTGCATTTAATCTACAATTCTTACAATCCGGATGAAGGTCGCCTTCGCGAGGTCGAGGGATTTCTACAGCTCGCCGAAGCATTCCGTGTCTGATATTTCCCGTTATTCAAATAAATCCATCTGGTTGCGCTTCTGAAGAATGGGGCGGCAGTAATTGGCGATGGCCTGAGAATCATAAACCATGGTGATTTCTCCGCCGTAAACCTGCTCCACCCGGCCGGTGGAAATATGTTCGGTATTGCGCAAAAAATAACGAAAAGCCTCTTCCTGGGTTTCCACCACATCCATTAAGTCCTGTTCCTGACTAAATATGCGGTAGCTGTAGTGTTTAGCGGGATCCATTTTCCTGCTCCGGCGCAATATTGAGCCTGGTTTTTGCCAAAACGTCCTGTTTTATCGGGCCTGGTGGCCGAAAATTCGTGCAAATGCTGAACGAGAGCTTATTCGCTGAAATATAAGCTACCGGCGCCGCAATTGCCATTTGGATTCGTCCCCTTTACCAAGAATTCTCACGCGAAAATTCCTCCAATATCCGAAGATTCAGCGACTTCTCCGATGTCCGTTACGAACGGGCATTGGCGGGTAATTTCGTAAACTGTTCCCGACAAATGCCGACCATTAAAAGGGGAAAAAGTTTTAACAGGGGAGAGGTGGGGTCTTTTTTCTGCGGGTTAAAGATGGTTATGGGAATTTGGTGAGATGGACTTCTTTCGGAAAAATTTTCGGGCGGGCCCCCGCGATATCGTCAAGATTCGTTTTCTTACCCTCGTTGCCGCCATTCTGCTGGTCCTCATGGGCTTACTCTACTACATCTATATGCCGGAAGTCAACGATCCGATTGCGGCGCGCTTATTTCTGGGTTTCTTTTCGCTAGGCGTATTCGGCATCTCTTTCACCCGGAAATTTGCAGAAAAATACATCCTTCCTCTAACCTACCTGTTTATTGTCCTGCTGAATGTGATCCTGATGACCCTAAAGGGAAACAATCTGGACCTGTCCGAGATCCAGTTGGGATTTGTGATGCAATTTCTGGCCTGCACGGTTGTGGTCAAAAGGGTCTCCCATTTGATCGCCTACACCCTCTTTACCGTAATCTTATTGCTGTTTAACGGGGTTTTTGTCAATGGTCTGGTATTTCAACATGTTCACCTGGCCAGCTTAATACTAATGGTTTCCCTCCCACTGGCTATTGGTATGCACACCCGGGAAAAGCACTTAAGAGAAATCCGGGAAAAAGGAGAGGCCTCGGAAGAGAATGAAAAGAAATTTAGGGCACTTTCCGAAGCCTCTCCGGCAGCAATTTTCATCCACCGCGGTGGAAATTTTTTATACGTAAACACCGAATTTGAACACCTTTCCGGGTATAGCCGGGGCGAACTTTTTGCCATGCCTTTCTGGGAGATTGTCCACCCCGATATGCGCAAGCTGGTTTTGGACAGGGGAGTAGCCCGCATGGAAGAGGGAAATAATCTACCCCCGCAGTATGAAATTAAAGTGCAAACGCAGGATGGCTCCCCAAGATGGGTATCCCTAAAAACCGTAAAAATCGACTATGAAGGAAAACCTGCCATTCTGGGAACCGGTTTTGATATTACCAGCCGGATGCAGATGGAGGCTGAGCTCCTCAAAGCCAAAGAAGACGCGGAGGCGGCTTCGCATGCCAAAAGCGCCTTCGTGGCCACGATGAGCCATGAAATCCGCACCCCGATGAACGGAATATTGGGCATGACCAGCCTGTTGCTGGAAACGGAATTAAATCAGGAACAGGTGGAGTTTGCCAACATCGTTCGCAGCTCCGCAGATTCGCTCCTGTCCATCATCAACGACATCCTCGATTTTTCCAAAATTGAAGCTGGGAAGTTGGCGTTGGAGAACATCGATTTTGAACTCCGCACCATTCTGGATGAACTGGTGGACCTGCTGAGTTTAAAAATCCGGGAAAAGGGTATCAATTTTATTTGTAGCGTAAGTCCGGATCTTCACGGTTACGTCAATGGGGATCCGGGGCGTTTGCGGCAGGTGCTGCTGAATTTGGCCAACAATGCGATCAAATTCACCGAGAAAGGGGAGGTTGTTATTCGGGTAGAGAAGACGGCCTCCGAAAAGCTTCTGGCATTTACCGTAAAAGATACCGGAATCGGGATTTCCGGGGAAGATCAGGCTAAACTGTTTCAATCCTTTACCCAGGTCGACGCTTCCACGACGCGCCGGTATGGTGGAACCGGTCTGGGATTGGCCATTTCCAGGCAATTGGTTGAGCTGATGGGCGGGGATATTCAGGTCGAGAGCGAAGTCGGGAGAGGCTCCGTTTTCAGGTTTACGGCAAGCCTGAAGAGGTCGGCCGCCATGCCCGGCGCCGGACAGCCATATTATGTAAACCTCGATGGGAAGCGGGTATTGATTATTGAAGCTCCGTCCGGTTACCGCCTGGCGATGCATGAGCAATTGGAATATTGGGGTTGCCGGGTATCCTGTGTAAATGATGTTGAAAGCGCCTGGGAAATGTTGATGGCGTCGGTGCGCGAGGATAAACCCTTCGATATGGCCATTTTGGCCTCCGGGATTTCCGGAACAGATAACGAAACCCTGGTTGAGCGCATAAGGGCGGATAAACGTTTGGCCCGGTTGGATTTAATCCTGTTTGCTTCGGTGGGTCAGCGCCTTGGGGACAAAAAATTGCGGGAAGGGGGCTTTAAAGCCTATTTAACCAGGCCCTTAAAACATTGGCAGCTTTTTTCGTGCATGCTAAAGGTAACGGGCCAGGCACAAGAAAAGAACCACAGAGGGCGTGTTCGCACGGAAATGGCTGGTCGGCAGAATCGGGGCCGGAAACCGCGCGTAATTTTAGCCGAGGACAACATTGTCAACCAAAAGGTAGCGATTCGAATGCTGGAGAATCTGGGTTGTCGGGTGGACTGCGTTGCCAATGGAAAAGAGGCTGTTTCGGCGATAAAGTCGGGCTCGTACGATCTTGTTTTTATGGACATGCAAATGCCGGTGATGGATGGGTTGGAGGCGACGCGGATTATTCGCGCTTTGGATTCGAAGATGGGTCGGGTGCCGATAGTTGCTTTAACTGCAAATGCTATGGGTAGTGATCGGGAGCGTTGTTTGGCGGTGGGAATGAGCGATTATCTCAGTAAACCGGTACGGAAGGAGCAACTGGCGCAGATGCTGCAAAAATGGGGGTTGAATGCCGCCAGCCGGTGAGATTTGGATTGTCGCTTGTTTTTAATATAATATATATTATGTAAAGTT
>JAGRBF010000693.1 GCA_020434205.1 Calditrichota bacterium
CGACCACCGTGCCGATCAGCACCAGGGACTTCTTTTCGGAGGTCGAATAGGTCAATTCCTGATCGGTGAGCTCGACCTTCTTCCCGATGGAAAAAGCGCTTTTGGGGCCGGCCGTTTCCTTGCCAGCCAGGGGACCCGCACCGGAATTTCCGGCCGGGGTACCGGTATTTTTCTGTACCAGTTCCGTCTGATGAGAATAATACAACGGCGTTTTTTTGTGTTCGGCTTCCTGCCGGGGTTTTTCACGATCCATTTAAGCCTCTCTGAATGCCTCTAAAACACCTCAACCAAATCGAACAAACCTCCTCTTCCCCCCACCGGTTACCAATCCGTCGTTTCCGATTCCGGATTCCCTTCCGGTATTTCGCATGGCAAAAAACATAGTCCTTCAGGTATTTCGGGTAAAATCCGATAATAAGCCAATACGGATTTTGTGGGACACCTCAACCTTACAAAGTCGCGTTTTTTCTACACTGAGGTTAAATTCTTTAACGACCTTAACTCACAAGCTGCAAATTGTTAACTTTTTCTCAACCAACCATTTCTTTTCAGGTTGATATATTTTTATCGGCTACCTAAATTAAGGCTTACCTTTTTCCGCTCTAGGGCAAGACAGCCTTTGAAGCATGATATTACGAAATAGTCACGCAATAAAAGTGATTTAAATCTAAACAATTGAGGGAATTTCCATGATAAACAAACCTAAAAAAATGGCCATCCTCGTCGGTGGGGGGCCCGCACCCGGTATTAACAGCGTCATCAGTGCCGCCACCATCCGCGCCAAACTGGAAGGCGTGGACGTCGTGGGAATCCGGGACGGCTACAAATGGATTATGCGCGGGGACATTTCCCAGGTGCAGGAATTGAACGTGGACAACGTCAGCCGCATTCACTTTCGCGGTGGTTCCTACCTCGGCACCGCCCGGGATAACCCGACCAAAAACCCCGAACACCTGAAAAACGCCGTCACTTCTCTGCTGCGCCTCAACGTCGACAAGCTGGTCAGCATCGGCGGTGACGATACCGCTTTCAGCGCCCTGAATATCGAAAAAGCCTCCGAAGGCCGCCTCAAGGTGGTTCACGTTCCCAAAACCATTGACAACGACCTGGACCTGCCCCACGGGATCCCCACTTTCGGTTACCAGACCGCCCGCCACATCGGGGTGGAAATCGTCAAAAGCCTGATGACCGACGCCCAAACCACCCATCGCTGGTATTTTGTGGTAACCATGGGCCGCAAGGCCGGTCACCTGGCCCTCGGAATCGGCAAGGCTGCCGGCGCCACCCTCACCCTCGTCCCGGAAGAGTTTACCGGGGAAAAAATCAAGCTGAAGCATATTGTGGATATCCTGGCCGGGGCGATTATTAAGCGGGAAAGCTACGGGCGCCACGACGGGGTGGCCATCCTGGCCGAAGGCCTGATGGAAAGGCTGGATCCCAACGATCTGAGCGACCTGGATTCCGTAGAACGCGACGCCCACGGGCACATCCGCCTGGCGGAAGTCAACTTTGGGGACATCCTCAAGAATGCCGTTCGTAAACGCCTGGAAAATCTGGGACTTAAAACCACTATCGTCGAAAAGAACGTCGGCTACGAATTGCGTTGCGCCGATCCGATTCCCTTCGACATGGAATACACCCGGGACCTGGGCTTTTGCGCTGCGCAGTTTATCCTCAACGACGGCAACGCCGCCATGGTGTCCATCCAGGAAGGGCGCTTCGTGCCCATGTATTTCAAGGACATCCTGGATCCCAAAACCAACAAAACCAAAGTTCGTATGGTGGACGTCCAGTCGGAATCGTTCTTTATCGCCCGCCGTTACATGCTGCGCCTCAACCAGGCCGATTTCGAGGATCATCACGAGCTGGCCAAGATTGCCGCCACCTGCAACAAAAGCATCGATGCCTTCCGCAAGGAATTCGAATATCTGATCAAGGAAGATCCCCTTTATCAGATCGAAAATGGCAAGCCGATTACCACCGCCGTGGAAAGCAACGAAGTGTATCAGAGCAAAAGCAAGAAAAAAGCGGAGAAGGATGCCTGAAGCAACCTGTCTGACTGATTTTTCGTTTTACCGGGCCCCGGTTTTTCCGGGGCCTTTTTTCAGCGTATTGGGCGGGTTAAAGCACGAAATGCGAACCCGTAGGTTGGGTTAGCGAAGCGTAACCCAACAGGATAGTAGGTTGGGTTAGCGAAGCGTAACCCAACAGGATAGGTAAGGTGGGCTAGCGAAGCGTAACCCAACAGGATAGTTGATTAACCCCCGCCGGAAAAATGCTCCGGCAGCCAGGAGAGGCTGGGTGGCGGGATTAATCGGAAAAATAATTGTGGATTTGTGGTCTGCGCGTTTGCTTTCTGGCCCTAAAAGGGTATACTTTTGCCCATGTTATCACACCTGATATTCGGCGGCGGCATCGCCAGCTTCGCCATCAGCCTGGTTTTGCTATACCGGCTGATCGCCACCCGCACCTCCCTTCTGAAGCGGATCCGCGGCTTTTTCTGGGTCCTGGTGTTTCAGTCTCTGGGCGTGGCCGGTCTGTCCCTGGGCCTGCTGTTGATGCAACACCAGCCCCTCAAGAAGGAAATTCCGGTGGCCTTTGTTGCAGTGGAAAGCGACGGAATGGCCCGGGCCGCGCGCCTGACCTTCACCTTTCCCAATCAACAGGATTCCCGGGAGTTCGAGGTAAAAGGCGATCAGTGGGTGGTGGAAGCCGATATCATCAACTGGTCTACCTGGCTGGACTGGCTGGGCCTTACCCCCTATTATCGCCTCACCCGGGTTCGGGGACGCTACAACCGGGTCGAGGACGAACGCAACCTCCCGGCCAGCATCTTTGCCCTTGATGAGGGTCAGGATGATTCCTTCTGGGACTTGCTTTATGATTTTGGCAGAAATTTGCCGATGATTGATACCGTTTACGGCAGCGCGGTTATTCAGAAAAACGCCGGCGGCAACCGCTTCGCCATCTACGTTGGCCCGGATGGATTACTCACGCGAAAACAAGGTAGTTGATATTATGCAGGTTATCGAAGCCATTGCAAAATCCGAAAAACCGATCCTCTCACTGGAAATTACCCCTCCCAACAAAGGCACCAGCATCGACGAGCTGTACCGCTCCATGGATGAGCTGATCGCCTTTAACCCCAGCTTTATCAACGTCACCTATCATCAGGCTCAGGTGGTTTACGAAGAGCGCGGCGAAATTATCTACCGGGTTCCCAAACGCAAAAAGCCGGGCACGGTGGGCATTTGCGCCTCGATCTCCAACCGCTATTCGGTGCATACCATTCCCCATTTTATTTGCGGCGGTTTTTCCCAGTACGAAACCGAAGACGCCCTGATAGACCTTCATTATCTGGGCATCAAAAATATCCTGGCCCTTCGCGGAGATGCCCACAACCGGGAATCGACCTTCATTCCCCACCGCAACGGGCACAGTTTCGCCAGCGGCCTGGTTAAACAAATCGCCAACATGAACAAGGGCATGTATCTGGAGAATCTGGACGAGCCGGTGCCCACCAACTTTTGTATCGGGGTGGCCGGTTATCCGGAGAAACACTTCGAATCTCCCAATCGTGAAAAGGACCTGGAGCACCTGAAATTCAAGGTGGATCAGGGCGCCCATTACATTATGACCCAGATGTTCTTCGACTTCAAATACTACAAAAGTTTTGTGGAGAGCGCCCGCGAAGCCGGCATCACCGTGCCGATTATCCCGGGCATCAAGCCCATTGCCTCAACCCGGCAGTTAACGGCCATTCCGCGGATCTTCCACATCAACATTCCCAACCGGATCGTCAAGGATATGGAAAGCGCCCGCACCCCGGAGGCCGTTTGTAAGGCCGCGACCAAACACCTGGTCGAGATGTGCGAGAAGCTGATCGACTTTGGGGTGCCCGGGCTACACCTCTACACCATGGGACGCGGACGGGCCACCCGGGAATTGCTGAAGGCTCTGGGACTTTAAGATATCCGATCATAACACAAAAGGCCGCTTCCGGGAATCCGGGAGCGGCCTTTTGTATTTCGGAACTATGTAGGGCGTCGATTGTGCTTAGACTATTTGCAACCTCTTAACCGTCACCCCGGTATGCTTTTG
>JAGRBF010000694.1 GCA_020434205.1 Calditrichota bacterium
CTGCCCGGCCGGGGCAGGGGGGGCAACTTAAGCAACGGGAGAATGAAGGACAGCGGGGCGAACCACTTCAGCATTCCCTGATACCCGCTGACCACATACTGTTTGTAGCGCTGCTGATCCCACCTTGCCGCCGCGGCCAGCAGAGCGCCCCGGTCGTCTTCCAGAATCAGAAAGTCGGAGAGATTCAGATCCGGGTAGAGTGTTCCGCTAAACATTTCCTCATCGACAACCGGATAAAACTGTTGCCCGGCGCCGTTGTCCCGGTAGAAGGAAAGCAGGTTCCGGCGGTCCTCGTCCCGGGCAGGGCGCAGGGTAAACCCGGGGTGCAGGGTTTCCTTCAGGGAGCGCAGGGCATAAACCCGATAATCGCAGATGTAGTGGTAATTCGGCATAAACGAGCGTCGTTTTTCCAGCATCTTTCGGGCGCGGTGATTATCGTTGAGAATGGTGGTCAGATAATAATCCACCCCGCGCTCCCGGCACAGATCACCGTAAAATGCGTATCCCCGCTGTAGCATGCCCATGGCCCCCTGGTAATCCCGCCGGGCCCGCAGACCGAACAAATACCCCACCTTTTCCGGCCGGCCGTTGAGGTGCCAGTCCCGAATGGCCATGGCCCCCATGCCGCAGATTCGCCCATTTTCCCGATCCCGGCATACGATGATGTCTACCTCCCGGCCTTCCATCCCGAAAGAGGCAAAGGGATCCGGGCGGCGGGTGTACAGCAGGGAAACAGGACCCGGGAGGGGATGTTCCTCCAGAATCTCCAGCAGGGCCGGTCCGTCCTCCGGGGTGGCCAGGTCGTAGCTGAAACGTTTATTTGGGGAGTTCATCCAATCCGTCTCCCAGGGGCAGGTTTAGTTTGCCTTCGATCTCCTCCCGCAAATTGAGATTGGACATCAGGTAAACGGGCAGAAGGCCGGCCGGGGCCTTGCGTCGCAGCAGGGTAAGACCCCTTTTGGCGATGGCCTTGCGGCTGAAGAAAGCCTTGCGGGCTTCCACACAGCGCTCCGAAAGTTCCTCGCCGCCCATTTGCCGGGGGCGAAAGGGGATATCTCCGTATTTGTAGCTGCCGTCCAGCCACCAGGTGGGACGGGTAAGGCGGTTTTCTTCGGCCAACTGGTGGTAAAGCGGGGTGCCGGGAAAGGGCAGGAGGTGGTTGAAGGCCGCATAAAAGAAATTATGTCGCAGGGAAAAATCCACCGCCTGGTCGAAAGTGGCCGGGGTATCATTGTCGAACCCGAAAACGAAGGTGGCGTAGATGTGGATGCCGTGGTCGTGGATGCGCTGCACCAGCTCGTTGCGCTCGCCCAGACGGGCACTCCAGTCCTTGTTCATTTGCTTGAGGTTGGCCTCGTCGAGCGACTCGAAGCCGATCAGCAGCACCGCACAGCCGCTTTTGGCCATCCAGTAGAGCAATTCCGGATTTTTGGCCATGGTGAGGGTGCCCTGCCCGGACCAGCGGATGTTCAGTTTGGCCAGTTCCTTGCATAAGGCAATGGCGTGTCCCGGGTTGGCCACGAAGTTGTCGTCCACAAAGAAGAAATACTTTTTCCCGGAGCGTTTGATGTCCTCCACGATGTCGGCCACCGGACGGGGATAATATTTGGCGTCGTAATACGTGGTGATGTGGCAGAAGTGGCAGGTAAAGGGACAGCCCCGCCCGGTTTCCACCAGCCCCAGCTTCAGGTAATTTTTTCCCTCGAAGATGCTGCGCCGCGGTTGAATGGCCTCGAAGCTGGTTTT
>JAGRBF010000695.1 GCA_020434205.1 Calditrichota bacterium
GCCGGAATTTGCCCACCAGGCCGCATTTTTACCGGAAAATCTCACGTCTACCCGAAAAAATGGACGGCAATTTAGGCGGCATAAGCGCCCATGGCAATAACAAAAAAAAGCCTGCCGTTTAATTAACGACAGGCTGCAAATTGCGCTTGATAGGGAATTTATTTCCAGATGATGTAATAAATCAAACCCGCCAGAGCGGTGTAGGAAACACTCAGGGAAATGGTGGTAAAACGATCGTTTTTGCGGGTGTTGTCCCAATAGCGGGCAGCCTGGGCGGGTTCGGCGGCCGATTGGTAAAGGTCGAAGTTCCGGTCTGCTTCGTTCTGAAAATAAAATCCCAACCATTGGGTGGAAACGCTCAGCAGCAAAAGCCCGAATTTGGCTTTACGGTGCGAAGTGGCGATCCCGCCCAGCATTCCGGAAGAGGGCAGGTTGCCGGCGGATAGACTGGCCGGATCCTCTTCCAGATCGATATCCAGCGGGGTTGGGTTGTTCAGGATAAAGCGATGGGTTTTATAGCCGAGCTTAAGCAATTCCACTTCCTTACCCCGGTATTTTTCGAAGGACAGGTGAAGGGGGGTGGTCCCGATGAAGGCGGTGTCCACATAAACCCGCGCCCCAAAGGGATTGGAATTCAGGAAAACCGGCTGGCTGAACAAGGCGTGGATAACCCGCGGTTGCCCGGCGCTGAGGGTTAAATCATACCGCTTACTCTGGATGTCCCAGGCGCCGCTCTGAGGGGGGAGAAGCTCCAGGCGATGTTCACCCGGCGCCACCAGCAGGTCTTCGATGGGAGTAGTACCGACCGATTGCCCGTCCAGCCAGACCACACAATTCTCCAGATTGGCGGTAATGGAAAGCCGGGCGGGCTCCTCCGCAACCATATTGCCGCCCAGGACCATCAGCAGAACCAGAGAAAACAGGGAAGTTCTCGTCATTTTTGCTCCTTTGCCGCCAGGGTAAACTGTTCATTGGAAAAGGCAATCAGCTTGTCGTTTGCGGTATGGACCAGCAGTAAATCCCGATAAATTATGGGAGAGGACTTGGCCGGTTTTTTCAGCTGCGTTTTGAATTTCATCTCCCCGCTGTGGCGATCCAGCACATACAGGTTGCGGTCCCAGGCGGTCAGATACAGGTAATTGGGGGAGGGCAGGGGAACCGTATTGACAATACCTTCGGTTTTAAAGGACCATTGGGTTTCCCCGCTTGCGGCATCCACCGCGTAAACCATACGTTCGTTGGTGCCGATGTACAGGGCGTCCTCATAGTAGCTGGGACTGCTGAAAATGGCGCCATCGAAATCCCGCTGCCAGATCAGGTTGCCTTTCTCCAGGTCCAATGCGACCAATTTGCCTTCCGAGGTGCCGAGAAAAGCCCGGCCGTCTCCCAAAACCGGGTGAGAAAAAACGTTCCCAAGCAGTTGTTTCTCCCACAGCGCCAGCCCACTGCTCAGGTCCAGGGCAAATACCCTGCCCTTGTTGTTGGCAAAGATCACCTTGTTGCCGG
>JAGRBF010000103.1 GCA_020434205.1 Calditrichota bacterium
ACTTCTGTTGCGCAACAATTGACCAAAAGCCTTTTAGTAGACTGTCAATTATAGTAAGTCCTGTTCGTCATCCCGGCAATCTTTAGGCCAGGATCCATCGGGACGTTGGGTATGTACCCCGGCCCAAAAGCATACCGGGGTGACGGTCCAGAGGCCACAACCAGACTAAGCACACTTGACAGACTACAAGCGTGTAGCATCGGTAAAATCTGATAAGAGTACCCGGGCCCGCCCTAACGCCGGAAGTTCATTTCATCAAAATGAAAATCGTTGTTGGGCTGGTCGAAATCGAATCCCGAGACCACACCCTGACTGTCCAGGCGGAAGGTCACAAATCCCATCGGAAAATCGTAGTAAACCCCGGGATCCCACTCAATAAGGAAGGTATCGTAATGCCAGTGGCTCAGGCGCGCCTTAAAAGCCGGTGAGGCGCCCAGTTGCAGGTGCAGATTTTTACCGTCCCGGGTAATGGTGGCGCTCCCGTAAAAAACATCCTCATAAGTGCCGGCATAGGCATCCAGGTCCAGGGAAGGTTTGCTCTTTTTGGCCCGGTTGGCCAGCAGGGTGGAATCGCGTTTTGCCTCCCGCTGCTTGCCCCGCTCCCCGCGGCTCAGGAAAAGTTTGCTCCAATCGGTCTCCGGGGCATCCAGAAACAGGTCGACGGCTTTGTTGGTTAAGGCTACCTGCAAGGCCGTTTCTCCGTTGGTCAGGCATACTACCCCCAACTCTTCCTCGGGAACCAGCACCGTCTGGGAAAGCATCCCGTCCAGAGCACCGCCGTGGCTCACCACCAAACGCCCCTGATAATCGTTGAGAAACCACCCCAACCCGGTGGCGCGAAAATGGCGGGAGGGCATCATTTCTACCGCCGCCGGACTCAGGGGAAGCGGCATGTGGGGGGTCCACATTTCCCAGCTGGCCCTTTTGCTGAAGATCCGGATGTCCCGCCAGGCTCCCCGGCCCAACTGCAGACGCATCCAGCGGGAGAGGTCCGCCACGCAGGAATTTAACCCGGCGGCGGCAGCCACCGCGTCGACATTTTTATACCCCACCGGTCCCAGTTTTCCCGGGGACAGATTATGAGGGGTGGCGATATTGCCGGTATTGGCAAAAGCGGAAACGGAGGTCAGGGTGCGCTTCATACCCAGCGGTTCCAGGATTCTGGCGGTCACGAAATCCTCCCAGCTGCTGTCCGTGACGGCCTCGACAACGGCCCCGGCGACCGTGAACATCAGATTCTGGTAGCCGTATTCGCTGCGGAAACTGCTGGTCAGCGGCAGAAAAGCGGCCCGCCGGAGCACCTCTTCGGTGGAATAGGTGCTGCCATACCACAGCAGGTCCCCGCCGAAGGTTTTAAGGCCGCTGCGATGGCTCATCAAATCGCGGATGCGCATTTCGCGGGTCACATAACTGTCGCTGAGTTTAAACGACGGCAAATAGTCGATCACCCGGTCGTCCCAATCGAGGCGTCCCTCATCAACCAGAATGCCGATACAGGCGGCGGTAAAAGCCTTGCTGTTGGAGGCAATGGCAAAAATGGTGTTGCCATCCACCGGCTCATTTTTACCCAGGGTGCGGGTGCCGAAGCCCTTGCTGAACACCAAAGAATCCCGGTATACCACCGCCATGGCGAAACCGGGAACCTCCCATTCCGTCAGGGCCTGTTCGGCGTAAGCCTCCAGGGCCGCCAGTTTGGGTTGAAGGTCCTGCCCCCGGGCAGGGCTCAACAATAACAGGCAGAACAGGGCGGCAAAAACTGAATTGAAACGATCTGCGATGCTTTTCGTAAATGGCAAAGAAGGCCGCATGGGGTAATCCTCCAGGTAACGGTTTTCCCGGTAAGGTTTGTAAAATTCTGCAAAAATGGCGTGCTGCATCCGTGGATCAATATCCTGAAAAAGGAGCAATCCGACAACCCCAAACTCGGGCGTATGGACGGGATGGCAAAAAATGGCGTTGCCGGATCTAAAGCAATTATTCCTGCAATTTCGCCTTGGGAAAGTTGTCCAACTTGTAGAACTTGTGAAAAGCGGGATTTTTGCAGAATCCGGGAAATTTCCTTCATTTTCGGCTGGCAATAACAACGTTTTTACTCACCGGAACCCCGGATCAGTTCTCCGGTTGGTTTGAAGCCGGAACCGGGGTTACCAAGACTGGCAGTAGCCATTCACTGTTTTTATAGACCGGTTTCCGGGGGCCAATACCGGACGGTCATCACATCCGGGAATCAGGCAGCTTTGAACATCACCATTCAGGACCTTCACAAAATTTATCCCGGCGGCAAAGCCGCCCTTTCCGGGGTTGATCTGGAGATCGAAAACGGTCTTTTCGGACTGTTGGGTCCCAACGGGGCCGGCAAAACCACCCTGATGCGCATTCTGGTAACCCTGATGGAGCCTTCCCGCGGGGCAGTCAACATCGACGGGCTGGATTTAAACCGGGACCGCGGCCGGATCCGCGCCATTACCGGCTACCTCCCGCAGGGATTCAGCACCTTCCCCAAACTCAAAACCTGGGAATTTCTGGACTACAGCGCCAATCTGGCCGGCCTAAAGGGGCGACAGCGCAGCGAGCTGGTAGATAAACTGCTGGAGCAGGTAGGGCTTTTCGAGGTGCGCGACCGTCTGGCCAACAAGCTCTCCGGGGGGATGAAACGGCGCCTGGGGATCGCCCAGGCTCTGGCCGGAGATCCGCGCATCCTGATTGTCGATGAGCCGACCACCGGACTGGATCCCGAGGAACGCATCCGCTTCCGCAATATCCTGAGCGACATGGCCCGCGGAGAGCGGATCATTATCCTCTCCACGCACATTGTGGGGGATATTTCCAGCACCTGTAAGGACATGGCCCTGCTGGTATCCGGCCGGGTGGGATTTAAAGGTGCTCCGGCCGCCTTTATCGAAAAAGCGCGCGGGTTTACCTTTCAGATTACCGCCAACGACCAGGAGTTGGTGAAACTCAAGGAACAATATCCGGTTATCGCCACCCTGCCCGGCGAAAAAGGCTGGGAGGTGGAGTTGGTGGCGGAAAAAGCCCCCGGGCCGGGAGCGCGCGAGATTGCCCCGAGCCTGGAACACGCCTACGTTTATTTTATGGAATTTCTGGCAAATGCTGCATAGTCTCAAGGCCATCATAAGCACCGAAATGAAGCTGATCTGGCGGGATTGGCTGTTCCGCATTTTTGCGGTTCTGGCCCTCCTGTTGCTGGGCGGAACTTCCTTCGGCTTTTTCAGCTCGCTGACCGATTTCCCCTACGCGGCCCGCAGCATTCCCGCCGCCATGCCCTATTACGTTTCGCTGATCTTCAACGTGGCGCAGATTGTAGTAATGGCTTTTCTGGCCACGGACATCCTCAAACGGGATCAGAAATTCGACACCCTGGAAGTGGTCTTTATCCGGCCCCTGGACAATCACACCATTCTGCTCGGTCGGGCCCTGGCCATGATGCTGATGTTTTTGCTGGTCAACCTGCTGGTGCTGACGGTGGCCCTGGTGATCAACCTGGCCTTCAGCGATCTCGGCTTTCAGCCGCTGGGCTACCTGATCTACCCCTTCCTGCTGGCGGTGCCCTCCATGTTTTTTACGGTGGGCCTGGCCTTTTTGCTGATGCAATTGAGTGGGAATCAGGCCGTGTCTATCGCCGTATTAATCGGCACCGGCGCCCTCAGTTTCTTCTTTCTGGGAGAGCGCTGGCATCACCTGGGGGATCTGGCCGGCTGGTTCGTTCCCATGCTTTATTCCGAGATTACCGGGTTTTCCGGGTTCGGCAAAATCCTCCTTCAACGCAGCATCTACGTTTTGCTGGGCTGGACTTTCCTGAGCCTTACCATCATCCGCTTTAAACGACTGCCGCAGTCCCGCCTGAAACGCAATTTGTGGGGCGTTTTTTCGCTCCTTTTCCTGGGCGCCAGCCTGATAGCGGCCTGGCAGTACTGGCGTTTGGGGGATGCCCCGCTGCGCCTGCGCGAGGAAATGCGGGCCCTTAATGCCCAATATCGGGAAACCCCGGTGCTATCGCCCCTGCAGGTGGATCTGGAAGTCCGCCATCTGGAAGAGCGTCTGGAAGGCAAGGCATCTCTGCGGTTGCTCAACAACAACAGCGTCCCGCTTGGCGAAGCGCTCCTGACCCTAAACCCCGGTTTGCAGGTGGAAGATGTTCGGGTAAACGGCGCGATTGCGGCCTTTACCCGACAACAACATCTCCTTTTGGTGCAACTGCCGTCCCCACTGGCCGCCGGGGACAGTCTGGATCTGCAAATTGCCTACCGTGGCACGGTAAATGATCAGGCCACTTATTTGTATATCCGGGAAGAGGATCGTGCCAAGCCCTTTCGGATCTGGACCGCCAAAGCGGATAAGCGCCATGCTTTCCTGCAGTCCGATTACGTGCTGCTCCCCTATTCGGTGATGTGGTATCCCATGCCCGGATTCACCGAAGGCAGTTTTTTCCCTGCCAGGCTAAGCCGGCCTTTCTGCCGTTTTTCCCTGCGGGTTTATCATCAGCCGCAAATGACCGCCCTGTCCCAGGGTGAGGCCCAGGCAGATTTGCCTCCCGGCGAGAGCGTTTTCCGGCCCGCCTATCCCCTGCCGGGCATTTCCCTGACCATCGGAAATTATCAGCTGGAAGAAATTGAGGTAGACAGCCTGAGCTATCAGGTGTGGCGGTATCCCGGCCACGATTTTTACCGGGCGGCCATGGATTCCCTGGGAGATACCCTCACCGGGATTATCCGGGATATGCGCCATGATTATGAAAATGAGCTGGGTTTCGGATACCCCTTCGATCGTTTGCTGCTGGTGGAAACCCCGGTCCATTATTACGCCTTCGACCGGGTCTGGACCCCGCAGACCGACCGTTTCCAGCCGGAGCAGATCTGGGTTCCGGAGTCCGGCGGGTTGGTGGAAGCCCTGGACCTCAAACGCATCGAAAGAGGTCTGAAGTGGCGGATGGAGCGCGGCAACCAGACCTTCACCGAAGCGGAGCTGGCGGCCATGAAGGTCCAGCGGATGCTGCAGGGGGCTTTTTTAGGGGAGATGCGCGGGCGCTTCGGCCCGGGCGGAGATATCGTCACCTATCAACCGGATATGAATATTTTTCCGCTCTTTTTTCCGCTGTCCAATTTTGTGGATTCGCCGGCCAGCCCCTATTTCAACAGCGCTCTGGAAGGTTATCTGCAAACCCGCACCCAGACCCACGTGCCGATGTGGGAGGTTACCGGGGCCACGGAAATGAGCCTCACCGAAAAAGCCTCCCGCTCCATGACCCTGGGCACCCTGGATTCCCTGCTTCTGGACGATGAACAGCGCGATATCGCGGCAACCGCGGTGGCGGTTCGCGGCGAGGTGCTCTTCAAGACCTTGCAGGGCGCGGCACCGGACGACCAGACCTTTAACGAAGCCCTGAGCCAATTTATAGAGGCCCATCGTTTTCAATCTCTTCCCCTGGACAGTATGGGTCAGTTTCTCTCCGGCAAATTGGGCATTAATTTCGACGATTATCTGGCCACCTGGCAGCGCCAGCAGGGATTACCGGGTTTCCTGATCGGCAATCTCGATTTGTATCAGACCATTTTCCGCGGCAAACTGCGCTACCAGGTCTTTTTCGAGGTGGAAAACCCGGAAATTATCCCGGGCATTCTGGAGGTTCAGTTTTCCTACGGGCGCGGTTTTGGCCCCCGCCGGGATCAGGAAGAAACGGTGCGCGTTTTTGAGCTGGGCCCGGGCGAGAAAAAGCGGATGGGCATGATCCTGGATCAGGAGCCCTCGCGGGTGGTTTTTAACACCATCTTCGCCCGCAACCTGCCCATTCAATACGCCTTTCGCTTCGAAAAAGCCGAGCGCCGACGCCGGGCCCGCACCTTCGAAGGGGAAGAATTGCTGGACAAACCGGCCCCTTCGGATACCGCCGCCATTGTGGTGGACAACCTGGACAGCGGCTTCCGGATGATCAATCCCCCCCAGGAAAGCCTGCTGCGCAAATGGGTTATCAAGGATAATCCCGAGGAAGAGGACTTCGGCTTTTTCAACGTCTGGCGCCCCTCCCCGCGCTGGGAGCTCATCAAAAACGCCACGTTCTACGGCAAATTCGTGCACTCCGCTTATTACGTGCGCGGCGGCGGAGATGCCCACAAGGCCATTTGGGAGGCCGAGTTGCCGGTTACCGGGCGGTATCGGGTTTACACCTATGTATTCGAAGAGGACCAGTTGCTGCGCCCCTGGGAGCGGCGCCGGGCCAGCTGGGACAATTTCCACTACCGGATTTTTTCCGCGGACGGCGAGCAGGAGGCCGAATTGCCGCTGGAAAGCAGCGAACCGGGCTGGCAGCTCCTGGGAACCTTTTACTTTAATCAGGGCGAGGCGCGGGTAGAGCTGACCAACAGCGGCGACAGTTTCGTCGTTATTGCCGACGCCATCAAATTTGTGCCGGTGGAAGTATCGCGGGCGGAATAGACACGCAACCTTTGGAAAATGGAATGACTTTCTGGAAATCTTTTCTAACCCATCGTATCGCACCGACGCTGGTGCTGATGGTCGGCATGCCGCTTCTGGCCCAGCGCCCGGTTTCCCTGGAGGAAGCCGAACAAATTGCCCGGGATAACAGTCCCCAGCTTCGCCAGGTGCGTATGAATCTCGAGCAAAGCGCCGCCAATCTGCGGGCCCAGAACGCTGCCCTCAAGTCGCAGTTTTCCTTGACCCTGGCGCCCTTCACCTTCCAGCGCAGCCGGGAGTTTAACCAGCTGTTTTCCACCTTCAACACCAGCGAAACCCGGCAGTCCGGGGGCATTTTGCGGGTGGATCAACCTCTGAAGTGGACGGACGGAACCCTTTCCTTCCAGAACCAGTTTTTCTGGCGCCAGGACTCCAGCGAGTTCCAGGGCGCCCGCACCGAAGGTTACACCAACAACCTGTTTGTCAGCTATTCCCAACCGCTTTTTACCTACAACCGCACCCGGCTGAATCTGGAGGCGGTGGAGCTGGACCTGCAGGCCTCCCAGATTACCTACGACCTGCGCAATATGCTCCTGGAGCAGGAGGTCGCCCAGCTTTTTTATGCCGCTTTCCAGGGCAAGATGGCCCTGCAGGTGGCCGAAGAAGAGTATCAAAACACCCAGGAAAGCTACGCGATTATTAAGAACAAGGTCGATGCCGGTCTGGTGGCTCTGGAGGAGCTTTACCAGGCGGAGCTGAACCTGGCCAACAGCCGTTCCACCGTGCAGAACAATCAGGTAACCTTCCAGAATGCATTGGATGACCTGAAGGAACTGGTCGGCTTGCCCCTGGAAGAGGACATCTCCGTGGCGGCGGAAATTTCGGAAAAAACGGTGTTGGTGGATCTGGAAAAAGCGCTGGCGGAGGGGCTGTCCAATCGCCTGGAACTGCGCCAGCGGGAAATCGATATTCTCAACGCCGAACAAACCCTCACCCAGGCGGGGGCCACCAACGAATTCCGGGGCACCCTCAATATGACCTACGGGCTGATCGGCAACGACCAGTCGGCCGACCGCATTTACGACAACCCCACCCGCAACCAGAGCTTCGAACTATCCCTGGAAATTCCCATTTTCGACTGGGGGGAAAAGGATGCCCGTCTGCAGGCGGCCCGAATCGGGGTCCAGCGCCAAAGCCTCAACAAGGAAACGGAAAGCACCGGGATCGCCATCGGGATTCGCAAGGCCTGGCGCAACCTCAAAAACCAGGAAATCCAGATCGAGATTGCCCGCCAGAATGTGCGGGTGGCCCAGCTAACCTACGACATCAATCTGGAAAAATATCGCAACGGGGACCTGACCAGTCTGGACCTCAATCTCTACCAGAACCAGCTTTCCGAGCGCAAAATCAATCAGGTCAACGCCCTGATCAGCTTTCGCCTGGCCCTTCTGGATCTGAAGGTGAAAACCCTCTTCGATTTTGAAAACAACCGCCGGGTTATCACCACCAGCACGGACAATCAATAATGACTTTACGATCAACGGGGAGAATACTTTTGAATCCGAACCTTTTAGCAAAGCAACGGCGCCCTCTTGCCAAAACCGCAAAATGGGCGGTTTTGCTGCTGATCCTGCTGGCCTGGGGTTGCAACAGCGACGCCGATCAGGAACAGGTCGAGATCAGCATTCCGGTGAGCGCCGAGAAGGTCGCCAAGGGGTCTATTGAAGCGTACGTGCTGACCTCCGGGACCCTCCAGGCCTACCATACCGCCATCCTCTATGCCGAAGCTCAGGGACGCTACCGCCTGCAGAACAATCCGCAAACCGGCAAACCTTTTCAAAGCGGGGACAAGGTCAAAAAAGGGCAAACCATTGTGGCCCTGGAAAACCCGGAGATGATCGCGGACGTGCGCCTGCCCTCCCTGAAGCTGGAGCTGGACATCTCCCAGCGGGAGTACGAAAAGCAGCAGTCCCTCTACGACAAGGGCGGGGTTACCCTGCGCGAGCTGAAGACCGCCGAGCGCACCCTGATGGACGCCAAATTCAACGTAGACAACGCCCAACTGCAGCTGGCCAAGCTGCGCCTTAGCGCACCCTTCGACGGCACCCTGGCCGAACTGCCCTTCTTTTCGCCGGGAACGGAAATCGCTACCGGCGCCGAACTGGCCCAGGTGGTGGTTTATGAGAAACTGGTCGCGGAGGTCAATTTCCCGGCCGGAGAACTGAACCGCATCACCCCCGGTCAGATGGTGCGGGTTACCCAATACAGCCAGCCGGAGGACACCCTGCAGGGACGGATCACCCAGGTTTCCCCGGCCCTGGATCCGGAAACCCGTTCCTTCCGGGCCTTGGTGGATATAGACAATCCCAACGGCATTTTCCGTCCGGGCATGTTTGCCCGCCTCAACGTGGTGGTGGATTCCCGGGAAAATACCATTGTGATTCCCCGGGAAATTATTCTGGCCCGCCGCGAGGGTCCCACCGTTTATATCGTGGACAATGGAGCGGCTTCCCGCCGGGTTCTGACCCTGGGGTTGGAAAATCCCTATTTTGTCGAGGTCGAATCCGGCCTCAAGGAAGGGGACCGCGTGGTTACCAAAGGTTTCGAAACCCTGCGCAACCGCTCGCGGGTAAAGGTGGTCAATTAAGATATGAACGGTTTAACCTCCTTTTCGGTGCGGTATCCCATTACCGTTTTAATGGGGATTCTGGGCGTCCTGGTTTTAGGGTATATCGCCTACGACCGGCTCAGCATCGACCTTTTTCCGGATCTGAACAACCCGCGCATCTACGCGGAAATTCAGACCGACGACCGCCCTCCCGAGGAAATAGAGGAGCGCTACGTGCGGGCCATGGAATCCCTGGCGATCCGCAAACGCGGGGTTACCGGGGTCAGCACCCGGGTGCGCACCGGGGCGGCCCGCATGACGGTCACCTACACCTGGGATACCGATATGGACGAGGCCTTTCTGGACCTTCAGAAAAGCCTCAGTATCCTGACCCAGGATGAAAACGTCGAGGAAGTAACCCTCACCCAATACGATCCCAATACCGATCCGGTCATGCTGATCGGCTTTTCGCACGCCGAGATCACCGATCTGGACGCTCTGCGCAAAATTGCCGCCAATTACGTTAGCAACGAGCTGGTGCGTCTGGAAGGCATCGCCGCGGTGGAAATTGTGGGCGGCGAGGAAAAAGAAGTGCTGGTGGAAATCGATCCCCTGCAACTGGAAGCCTACGACCTCACCCTGGCGGAAATCGCCACCCGCATCGAAAGCGCCAACATCAATGCTTCCGGGGGAACGGTTCTGGATCAGGGCCTCAGCTATGTGGTGAAAGGGGTGGGCGAATTTACCGACCTGGACGATTTGCGACAGGTGGTGATCCGCCGGGTGGACCCCGCCGAATCTGCTCAGCAGGGCGAAACAGCTCAGGACAAAGATCCGGTATTGCTTCAGTTGGGCGATATTGCCAGGGTTTCCTTCCGGGCCGACGATCCCGAAAACATGGTGCGGGTGGACGGCCAGCAGAGTCTGGCCCTGGCCATTTACAAGGAAACCGCCTACAACACGGTCCGGGCGGCAGCGGCCATCGAAGATGCCCTGGCGGAACTGCGGCGGGCTTTGCCCGGCTACCAGTTCCGGGTGCTGGAGAACCAGGCCACCTTTATCCAGAACGCCGTTTCCGAGGTCGGCGAAACCGCCCTGGTGGGCATTCTGCTGGCCATTGTGGTGCTTTACATTTTCCTGCGCCAGATCGGCACCACCGCCATCATCAGCATCGCCATTCCCATTTCCATCATCGCCACCTTCAACCTGATGTTCTTCAACGGGCTCACCCTCAACATCATGACCCTGGGCGGGCTGGCCCTGGGGGCGGGCATGCTGGTGGACAACGCCATCGTGGTGATGGAGAATATCTTTCGCCATCTGGAAAACGGCCGCCCCCTCTTCGAAGCCGCCCAGCAGGGCGCCGCGGAAGTGGGCGGGGCTATTTCGGCATCAACCTTCACCACCATCATCGTCTTTCTGCCGATCGTCTACCTGCAGGGCGCCGCGGGCGAGTTGTTTAAGGATCAGGCCTGGACCGTGGCCTTTTCCCTGCTCTCCTCTCTGGCGGTAGCCTTGCTGGTTATCCCCATGCTTTCCGCCCGCTTCATCAACGTGGAAAAAATCCGCCACAACGAAGGGGATGCCCCCTACCCCGGCTACGGGCGTTTTCTGGAAAAGACCCTGTCCCGGCGAGGTTCGGTCCTGGCCGGGGCCCTGGCCCTGGTGCTGCTCGCCACCGCCCTGATCCCCTTTGTCGGCAGCGAATTTATGCCGGCTTCGGACAGCAATCGTTTTGCCATCCACCTGCGTCTGGAAGAAGGCACCGAACTCCGCCACACCTACCAGGCGGCAATCGGTATGGAAAATGTGATCCGGGAAATCGTGGGAGAAGACCTGGAAGATATTTACGTGAGGGTGGGCCCTTCCCCCGGCCTGTCCGGCAGCATCAACAGTTTTGACGAGGACACCCACACCGCCACCCTGACCATCTTTCTGAAGTCCGGGCACCGCGTTCCGGTGCAACGGCAGATCGCCCGCCTGCGGGCCTCCCTGCCCTCCGATGCGGAACGGGAGCTCACCTACGATGCCTCGGAGAGCAGCCTGCAGCAAACCCTGGGCATCACCGAAGCCCCGATTATCGTGGAGTTTGACGGCGATGAGCTGGAGGTGCTGCGCTCCCTGACCGACCAGGCCCGCAGCCTCCTTGATTCTCTTCCGGAGATCACCGCCATGGAGAGCAACTTCGACAACGGTCGTCCCGAGATCAATGTGCGAATCGACCGGCTGGTGGCAGGGCTCAACAACATCGACATCACCGGGGTTTCCGGGCAAATCCAGGATCGCCTGGAAGGCGAGGAAGCCGGGGATTGGGAATACGAGGGAGAAATGCGCGGCATTCGCGTTCAATCCCCCAAACTAAACCTCAGTGAACTGGGAGCCCTGCTCATCGAATCCAACGGCCGCCGCTTTCGTCTGGATGAGGTGGCCACCCTGGAGGAACACCAGGCCCCCCGGGAAATTTTCCGCCAGGGCCAGTCCCGCACCGGACGCCTGTTTATCCAGCTCGGAGACGACCTTCCCCTGGATCGCGTGGTGGCCCAGGTGCGCGGGAAATTGTCCGCCATGCCCCTCCCGGATGGCTACCGGATGCGCATAACCGGGGAAGAAGAGCAGCGCGAGGAAGCCTTTGGCAGCCTGGGATTCGCCTTTTTGCTGTCCATTATCCTGATTTACATGGTGCTGGCCGCCCAGTTCGAATCCCTGATCCACCCTTTCACCATTATTTTTTCCGTGCCCCTGGCCGGGGTGGGAGCGGTCCTGCTTTTTTTCCTGCTGGGCATGCCCTTTAACATGATGGCCTTTATCGGCATTA
This sequence comes from Calditrichota bacterium, assembly GCA_020434205.1. Taxonomy (GTDB): domain Bacteria; phylum Calditrichota; class Calditrichia; order RBG-13-44-9; family J075; genus JAGRBF01. Next base: position 11,853 of record JAGRBF010000103.1, read on the forward strand.
TCATGCTGGTGGGCATCGCGGTGAACGACGCCATTATCCTGGTGGACGCCGTCCGCCAACTGCGCAGCGACGGGATGGACCTGCTCCAATCGGTGATCGCCGCCGGGCAGCGCCGTTTCCGCCCCATTCTGATGACCAGCCTCACCACCATCCTGGCCCTGCTGCCCCTCACCATCGGGTTCGGGGAGAGCGCCAACCTGCGGTCTCCCATGGCCCTGGCGGTCATCGGCGGCCTGGTTACCTCCACCCTGCTCACCCTGGTGGTGATTCCCTGCCTGTATGTGGCCTTCGATCGCCTGACCCCCGGGAGGGACGCCAGCCGATGATGCGCCATTTCATAACCCGGCGGGTTGCCATCAGCATGCTTTTTATCGGCTTGACCATGCTGGGTTACATTTCCTATCGTTTTCTGCCGGTGGAGCTGTTGCCGGAAGTGGAACCGCCAACCCTGATTATCGCGGTCTCCAGCGCCCGGGAGGTCGATCCCACCCAGCTGGAGCGGGAGGCCATTTTGCCCCTGGAAGAGGCGGCCGGACTCCTGGCCGGCATTCAGGAGATCGAATCCTTCGCCAACCGGCAAAGCGGGACCATTCGCCTCTCCTTCCGCAATACGGTGGATATCAAATACGCCTATTTGCGCTTACAAGAGCGGGTCCAGGCGGTAATCCCCAACATTCCCGTCACCTACAACGTCACCGTGGAGAAGGTGCTGCAGGGGGATCTCAACCAGATTTTCCTGACCCTCCAGGTGCGCGGTGAGGGTGATGTCGATGCCCTGCGCAATCTGGCCGAACTCAAGATTGTGCCCGAGCTGGAAGCCATCGACGGGATCGCCAGCGTGATATTGGCCGGGGGACGGCAGCGCTCGGTGGAAATTATTCTGGACGATGATGCGGCAGATGCTTACAACCTGACCGCTTCCCGGCTGCGCGGCCTCCTTGGCAACAACAATCAGGACAAAACCTTCGTGGGGCGGGTGCGCCACTACCAGAAATCGTATTTTGTGAACGTCAGCGCCGAGTATCAGGCGGTCAGCGATATTGGGCAACTGGTGGTGGATCCGGTGGGACCGGTGCTGCTGCGCGATATTGCGGAAATCCGGGACGGCTTCAAGGAAGAGACGGAGATCAGCCGGGTTAACGGAAAATCCAGCGTTACCATTCAGCTTTTCAAGGACAGTCAGGCCAATCTGCTGCACCTCGGCGATCTCACCCATCCGGTGCTGGCACGCCTCAACCGCAACCTCGCTTCCGAGGAAGTGGAGATTGCCGTTCAGCAGGACCCTTCGGAGATCCTGCGGGACAACATGGACCTTTTGGTGAACCTCTCCCTCACCGGGGCGCTGGCGGCCATGGTGGTGCTGTGGTTTTTCCTGCGCCATTTGCCGCTGGTGGTGATGATCGGGGTGGCCCTGCCCATCTCCATTTTCACCGCCTTCAACATTTTCTACGGCTTCGGCATCACCCTTAACGCCCTCACCATGGTGGGATTGGCCCTGGCGGTGGGCATGCTGCTGGACAACAGCGTGGTGGTTCTGGAGAACATTTACCGCCTGGCCCAGCAGGGCCTCAAACCGTTGGAGGCCGCTTTACAGGGCACCCGCGAGGTGTGGCGGTCTATCCTGGCCACCACCCTTACCACGGTTTCCGTTTTTCTGCCGTTCTCCTTTGCTCAGGAATTCGGGATTAAGGTGCTGGGAGAACAGGTCGGTATTTCCATTATCGGAACCCTGCTGGTGTCTCTTCTGGTGGCTTTGCTGCTCATCCCCATGGGGGCCTATGCCCTGCTCACCTGGCGCCCGGACGTCCCGCGCCAGTTCCGCATCAGTTCCAAACGCAGTCCCGCGGTTCATCGTTATACCGTCATCCTCAAAGCCGCCATGCGCTATCCGATCCGGGTGATCATCGCCAGCCTGCTGATTTTTTTCCTGTCTCTGGTGCTGGTGCTCACCGCCAATTCCCAGGGCGCGACTGAATCTCTGGATCGCAACCTGACCCTCTATCTCACCATGGGCAGCGGGGCCACCCTGGAAAGCACCGACCGGGCCATGGTGGAGCTGGAAAAAGCCTTGGAGGGTATTGACGAAGTAGAATCCTTTGTTTCCCAGGTCTACGCCGAGGAAGGGGTGGTTACCCTTAACCTAAAGGAAAATTTTGAAGATCTGGCCGACCGCGATGCCGGAGCCGTAAAAAGCGACATCAACCGTCGCATTGCCGAATTCCGGATGGGCGACGTCAGCTTCGATCAGCCGGCCACCGGGGGGCGTTTTTCCGGCATGGGGGGACGGGCCACCCAGAATTTTCAGGCCATGCTGGGCACCGCCACCAACCCGGAGCGGGTGGTGCTGAAGGGGCAGGATCTGGCGGTGATGAACGCCCTGGCGGACGACATCGCCAACCAATTGGAAGACCTCAACGAAATTCGTTTTGCCAGGGTTAATACCGCCCGCAGCCGTCCCGAATTGCACCTCAACTTCAACCAGGTCCTGCTCTCCCGCTACAACGTTCCTTACGGCAACATTATCGGGGAGCTCAACAGCTTTCAGCCGGAAGTTTCCACGGGCATCTCCTACCGGGACGGCACCGAGGATATCGACATTACCCTGCGCAATCCCCTGCCCGATCCGGAGGATAAACAGCGCACCGTCCCCGAGCTTCGACGGCTGACCATTCCCGCCAGCAATGGCGACTTCTACCAATTGGAAGCCCTCAGCGACTTCGTTTTCACCGAAGGAGAAGGCGGAGTGCGGCGCTTTAACCAGGAGCGCCAGGTGGAGCTGACCTACCGTTTCGAGGACGAGATCAACGCCTCTTCCACCCTGCTGGAGGAAGCGCGGGCCTCGGTGGAAGACCTGGTTAATCAGTTCAACATTCCCGAAGGTATTGCGGTAGAAGTGATCCATGAGGAAAACGACGCCAGCGATTTTTACATGCTGGGCATTTTGGCCTTTGTGCTGGTTTTTCTGATTCTTGCCTCGGTATTCGAATCCCTGGTAAACCCCTGGGTAATCCTGTTTACCATCCCTTTGGCGGCCATCGGGACGTTCATTGCCCTGCTGGTAACCGGGGAGCCGCTGCTGAGCAACTACACCGTTTACGTGGGGATGCTGATTCTCCTGGGGATTATCGTGAACAACGGGATCATCCTGATCGACTATGCCCGCCAATTGCGGCAGCGGGGATTTCGCATTCAGCGGGCCCTGCTGGTGGCCGGGCAGGCGCGGCTACGCCCCATCCTGATCACCGCCATCACCACCATCGTGGGGATGCTGCCCCTGGCCATGGGCAAGGCCGAGTCCATCACCCAGATTGCCGCCCCCTTTGCCATCACCGTAATCGGCGGGCTGGGTTTCGGAACCTTGCTCACTCTTATTCTTATCCCTACGGTGTACATGGGTCTGGAAGATCTGCTGCGCTGGCTGAGGAATCTCCCACTGAGCACCAGGCTAACCCAACTGATCCTGCTCCTGGCCGGTTTTGCCTATATTTATTTTGAAGTAGACAGCCTTTACTGGCAATCGGTGGATCTGCTGGTGCTGCTGACCCTGCTGCCGGCGGCGACTTATTTTATCCGCTCCAGCCTGCGGCGTACCAGCACCCGGTTGATCCCCGCGGACACCCCGCTGCGGATACGCCTGCATTATCTTTACAAACTCTACGGCCGCCCGCCGCGCTTCCGCAGGGAATGGCAGCGCACCCCGCGCCTGCCGGCCTGGTCCTCCCGCAAGGAAGCAACGGATCACCTCTGGCATCTGGGCATCTGGGGATTTTTGATCTATTTCACCTATTTTTTCCTGCATCATCGCTGGTGGCAAATGGTGCTGGCGATCGCCATCTATTTATACACCCAGTTTCTGTATCATCGCCTGCGCCCCCTCTTTGAGGGGTGGACCGGGAAGGTCCCCCGCTTTCTGGCCCGGCATGCGGCGGGACTGCTGCGCTGGGGAATCCCCCTGACCAACCTGCTGCTTTTTGCCTTCACCTGGGATGCTATTGCCCGGGTCATCGTTCTGGCGATCCTCTGGCTGGGGGCTATCTTCATCCATAACAGCGCCCGGCGTATCGACCTGGGGTTGGTGGACATCCATCGCCCCGAAGGGCGTTTCAAAGGCATGAAACGGGCTTACTATCGCCTGGTAAAACGCCTGCCGCTTATCGGGCACCGCCCCGCCCCATTCCGGGCTCTCCAGGGGGTCAGCCTGGACATCGGCAACGGAATGTTCGGCCTTTTGGGTCCCAACGGGGCCGGCAAAACCACCCTGATGCGCATCCTGTGCGGCATTCTGGACCAGAGCTACGGCGCTTCGGCCATCAACCAATATTCCCTGGATCGCTATCGCGAGGAATTGCAGGGACTGATCGGCTACCTGCCCCAGGATTTCGGGACTTACGAAACCATGAGCGCCCGCCAGTATCTCCATTACCAGGCCCTGCTCAAGAACATCAAGGACCCCGAAGAGCGCGAGAAAAGGGTTACCCGGGTTATCCAGGCGGTGAACCTGACAGAACAGCAGGACGTGCCCATTAAGGGTTTTTCCGGGGGTATGAAGCAGCGGGTGGGAATTGCCCAGACCCTTTTGCACCTGCCCCGCATACTGGTGGTGGACGAACCGACCGCCGGCCTGGACCCCCGCGAGCGCATCCGTTTCCGGAATCTGCTGGTGGAACTCAGCCAGGATCGTATCGTGGTCTTTTCCACCCACGTTATCGAAGATATCGCCTCCTCCTGCGATCGGGTCGCGGTGATGAACCGGGGCGAGGTCCGCTTCCTGGGATCTCCCCGGGAAATGGCCCGCCAGGCGGATGGCAAGGTCTGGCAATTCGACATCGCCCCTCAGGAACTGGATCTGCTGCGGGAAAAACTGACCATTGTCCACCATCAGGACCTGGGTGAGCAGGTGCTGGTGCGCTGTCTGAGCGCTACCGCCCCGACCCCATCAGCGGTGGCCGTTCAGCCCTCCCTGGAAGATGCCTACCTGTGGATTTTGGGACGACGGAGTCCGGAAAGCGAGGCGCTAAGTGGGTCATAAAATCCGGCAGTATTACCTTCCCTTGCTGCGCTACCATTTGCGGATCATTTTTGGGGGAAAATTCATCTATTTTGTGGTGGCTTCGGTGGGGCTTTTTCTCCTGACCAGCCTGCTTTCCCTGTTCGGTGAAGGGGCTTTCCCTAACAATGCCGACGTTTACGGATTCCTGCTTTTTCCCGGACTCCTGCTCATTTTTTACCCCAGCGCCTTTGGGATTCAAAATGAGCTGGACGCCAAAACCCTGGAGCTTTCCTTCGGGGTTCCGGATTACCGCTATCGCATCTGGCTGGCTCGCCTGCTGCTGTTGCTGGCCACCATCTATTTTACCCTGATTCTCCTGGGCCTTCTCAGCTGGCTGATATATTATCCCCCGCCGCTCTTCGAAATGGCCTTTCAACTGATGTTCCCCATCGCATTTGTGGGGACCCTGGCCTTCTACCTCTCCACGTTGATCCGCAGTGGCAGCGGAACCGCCGCCGTGGTGGCCATTGCCGGGTTCGCCATATTTTTGTTGGGGGAAACCATCGGCGGGCGCTGGAATATCTTCCTCAATCCTTTCTCCCAAAATCAGGATATGAGCCTGGCCCTTTGGGTAGAAACGGTTTATTACAACCGCATTATTCTGGGTGTAGGAACGGCCCTGTTTACATTGGGTGGGCTGTTGAACCTTCAGCGCCGCGAAAAATTTATGTAGGTTTCCCAAATTTTCCCGGCCAGGCGGGCCTCACCTTTGGCAAAAGCCCCGATTGCCCCGGAACGGAGAATTTCGTCCAGAATCTGCGGATTTTCGGTTCCTGAAAGGACCAAAATGGGGGCGTTCGGGAGGAGCCGGCGCACCTCCCGGTAAGCCGCCAATCCCGCTCCATCCGGGAGGTGAAGGTCCAGCAGAACCAGGGCCGGAGCATCGGACTTTGCCACCCGGTTTCCGGCTTCCTGCAGAGAGGTAATGTGGACCAGTTCGCCGTGGAATGCTTCCAGATCATCGAACAGTTCCTGCAACAAAAAGAAGTCGGCGTAATCATCTTCAATTACCCAAAAGCGGGGTAAGCGGAGATCTGACGCGGAGGGTGTGGGATTAAATTTTGTCAAACTGTTTACTCTTTTTCCCGATCGTTTTTGATACTGGGGAATCTCACCTTGCCGAACCAGAAATCCTCCATGGAACGCACCAGGGCCGAGAAACTCTGCAAATCCACCGGTTTGGTGATATAACTACTGGCCCCCAAATCGTAACAGCGGTCGATGTCCGCCTGCAGGGAGGAGGTGGTGAGAATGACAATGGGAATTTTTTTGAGCTCTGCGGTCGCCTTGATTTCCTGCAATACGCTGATACCGTCCCTGGCCGGTAAATTGAGGTCCAGCAGAATCAGGTCCGGGGTCGGTACCGCCGGATAAGGCTCTTCCTGCTTGAGAAAATGAATCGCCTTTACCCCCGTATCAACGTGATACAAATTGAGCTGTTCCTCCCATTTTCCCAAAGACTCCTTAATGAGAAAGGCGTCGGCGGGATCATCTTCAACCAGAAGGGTTACAATTGTTTTTTTGAAATTTAATTGACTCATCCTGCTACCCCCCCCTTGGGTATTGTAAATATAAAAGTTGCGCCCAAACCGGGTTCGGACTCCAAACGGATTTCCCCCTTGTGATATTCAATGACCTTTTTACAGATGGCCAGGCCAATTCCCGTTCCGGGATGCTCGAAGCGGGAATGCAGCCGCTTAAACAATTCAAACACTTTATCGGCATACTGGGCTTCGATGCCAATTCCGTTGTCCTTTACGAAAAATTCCCAGAAACGGGCTTTTTCGATGGCCCCGATCTCGATAACCGGTGGCGACTCGGTGCGGAATTTAAGAGCATTGCTGATCAGGTTTTGGAACACCTGTTTAAGCATGTGCGGCACACAAGGAACCCTGGGAAGCGGCCCAACCATTATTTCCGCCTGATTTTCCTCGATCAGCTTGCTCAAATCCCCCATGGTTTCCTTTACCAGATCACCAACTGGGGTTGGAACCAGCCGATCCTCCTGCTTGTCAATTCTGGAGAAGTTCAGCAAATCGCGAATCAACTCCCGCATCCGCGATGCCGAGGCGCTGATAAACGCCAAATATTTGGCGTTTTTATCCAGGAGCTCTCCGGACAGGTTTTTCTCCAGCAATTCAGAGAAGCTGGTTAATTTTCGGAGGGGCTCCTGAAGGTCGTGGGAAGCAATGTAGGCAAACTGCTCCAACTCCGCGTTGGACCTGGCCAGGGCCTGCGATTTTTCCTTCAATTTGTTTTCCACCGCTTTGCGGTCGGAGATATCCACCACCGAAGCAAGGATAAAGGACTCCTTACCCAGCACCACCGGGTTCAGGCCGACCTCTACCGGAAACTCTTCGCCGTTTTTCCGTAGAGCAAAAAGATCCAGATATTCTCCCATCACCCGCTGGCTGGGCTCCCGTTGGAAATCCGCTTCGTGCCGGGCATGTTTTTCGCGAAGACGAGCGGGAATGAGGGTCCGCAGGGGCTGCCCCACCAATTCTTCCCGGCTGTATTGAAAGATCTGCTCCGTCATGGGATTTAAGCGGGAAATTTTCCCCTGCCGGTCCACCAGAATAATGGCGTTGGGTAATGAACTCAAAATCTGCCGAACCTGATTTTCGCTCTCCCGAAGGTCCTTTTCAATTTTTTCCCGGTCGGCAATCTCCTGTTGCAGCTTGCGATTGGCAGCTTCCAGGTGCTCGGTTCGCTCCAGAACGAGGCGATCGGCTTCCTGATAGGCCTTTTTAAGCTCTCGCTGAGCCTCTTCGCGAATCTCAATCTCGCGCGTTAGCTCCTGGTTGGCCACTTCCAGGCGCGCCGGGGAAGGCAGTTTCAGGGCTTCGGGAATTACAAACCATATCGCCACTGCAGTTGCCAGAGAGGCGAAAGCGGTGATCATTTTCATACTGCCTTCGAAGCGGTAAACCGGATCCCAAAGGGTCCAGATATCGATGATGTGGTTGCTGCCGCAGGACAGGATAAAAACCGCGAACATTGTAAACACCCATTTGTAGCGCAGATCCGTCCGTTTCCGGACAAAATAATAGAGCGCAACCGGGATAGAATAATAGGAAAGGGCGATCAGCGCGTCGGCACCCACGTGAAGCCATAAGACCTCCGGCTGCCAGGCCATACAATGCCCGTGCGGCATAAAATCCGCGGTAAACATTTTCTTGAAAAATTCTAACATGATCCTCCTCGCAGGGCTACTTGCTTTCCATTATCGACCCCTGGCAAGGTTTTATTAACGGATGTTTCGCGCTAGTAGACTTTCAATTGTAATGTGTCTACTTCGT
>JAGRBF010000696.1 GCA_020434205.1 Calditrichota bacterium
GCCAGAGCTGCATGGAAAAATAACGGTAATCGGACGGGTCCAGGGTCTCGACCAGAGCAGCCCGGGCGGCCAGGAAATCCCCGGTTTTTTTTTCGGTAACCGGATCGGAATCCGCCTGCAGGGCGGTCCGGAGAGCGGCGAGGTAGGTCCCGAAACGAGCCTTTACTGCCGGGTCCTGATAGGGAAAGGGATAGTTGAGCTGCCACATGCCGGTCTGGTCCCCCCCGGCAAGGTCCAGGGTTTCCAATGCGGCAAAATGATCGGGCTGGGCGGTTTGAAGTTGGTGAAAATGCTCGTGCAGCGCGGTTATCACCCACAGGGCCGGTGATTTCCCGGTTTGTTCCGGCTGGCCGATAACCACCGTATTGAGGCCGCCGACCGCCGGGAAGGCGGCCTCAAATTTGAGAGACAGGTTGGCATTGTGAGGGCGCACCAGCACCTCACTGCCGAGCAGAGAATCATAGCCAAGGGATTGAAATTCCGGGGTAGGACGGGGATGGCGAATCAAAAAATCGTATTCCGGGGTTACCAGCAGCACCGCGAAGGGCACCTCGCGCCAGCCCGCCCAGAGGCGATCCCCGATATAATCCGCCAGGTGATAGGCTTCGGCAATGAGGAGGCGGTCGCGTTCCCGCAACCGCCCCTCGTCTGCCATCAAGACGGCACAAAAGCCCAAAAGAAACACAAAGAAGGATGAAGCGGCTACTCTTCGGTTATTTAATGTCACCTTCGTGCTCCCTTCGGCAAGCCGGCACCGTCAGTTTTGCCACCGCCATCAGCAGCGGCTCACCTTAACGCAACCAGCTTAGCGCTCCAACATGAAGGGAACATGAAGGTTTCGCGGAAAAACCTAAAACCCCAATCCGCGGGTGGCCACTTCCAGGCGGATCAAACGGTCGTTGGCGGTCAGGAAAAGGGTGTGGCCGTCCTCCCCGAAGGCGCAATTGGCGATCCCGCTGCCGGTGGCGATGGTGCCGAGATGCTTGCCTTCCGGGGAAAACAGCAGTACGCCCCCGGGACCGGTGGCGAAGATATTGCCGTTTTGATCCACAGCCATGCCGTCCGGCAAACCGGGTGCACCGGCCCCTGCCAGGGCAGTTGCGTCAAAGAAAAGTTCACCGTTCTCAACCGCCACGCTGCCGTTCCCGGCGCGGGGGTAGCGCATCCAGATCGCCCGCTTCGGATCGGAACAGGAGACGTAAAGGAAATCCCCGGCCGGGGAAATGGCGATGCCGTTGGGATAGCTCAGCTCCCCGGTAAGGCGGGTCAGCTTTCCGGCCGGATCGAGATGATACACCCCGTTGGCGTCCTGCTCCTTATGGGGAGAATCGTTTATGCCGTTCAACCCGTACGGAGGATCGGTGAAATAAATGTGGCCGTCCCGCGAAACACAGTCGTTGGGGCTGTTGAGGCGTTTGCCGTCGTAGCTGCCGGCCAGGATGGTTTTTTGGCGGGTGTCCAGATCCAGCAGCACCAGGGCGCGGCTCCCGCAGTCGCAGGCCAACAAGCCCATATCGGCATCCCAGAACAGCCCGTTCATCCCCGGTTCCCGGAACATGGCGCTGTCCGGACCGCTGTAGCCGGAGGGATTCATAAATTCGCCAACCGCTTCCCCGGCTTTCCAGCGATACATCACATTGCCCGGCACATCGGTAAAAAAGAGGGCCTTGCGACCGGGAACCCAGGCGGGCCCCTCCGACCATAGATAGCCGCTGCCCAGAACTTCGTGGCGCCGCGCCGCGCCGATAAGGACATCGAATTGCGGATCGAGCGAGGTGAAGGTCAGCACGGGTTTCTCCTCTCCGGGTTGGGCGGTTTTTTGCTCATTTTGGCACCCCATCAGCAAAGCCGCGGTAAACATCACAACAAACGCTAATCTCATCTGCAGTCCCAGTTTTTGGTTTAA
>JAGRBF010000697.1 GCA_020434205.1 Calditrichota bacterium
ATCCCTTCGGGACGGGCCAGGCGGGTTTCCGGAGAACTGTTGCCATGGGTGGCCGTGTTAACCGATGCCGCGCCGTTGGTGCCCGGTTGCGGGGTTTGCCGCCTGGGGCCATCGTCGTATATCTTTTTGATGGTCACAAAGTCTATCCCGTGAACCTTGCAGATATTGCTGTCAATCGGGGCGTTGCACAGTTGGCAAAAGAAAATAAGTTTTGCAGATCCTTTGCTCATAGGATTCTCCGGTCGATAAAGCGGGTAAATGACACAGCTGCCCGGCTGGTGAAAAAATCTACTGTCATACAGGCAGACGACTCCCGGGGGGAATTGCCGCCAAACAGTCAGAAAGATCGCCTAAAAGCGAGGTCTTTTTGTGTTCTATGGCAAAATCTGATCTTTATGATTTTAACAGTAGAGGGCAAAAAGGGGAGTTGCGGCTAAGCGAGTGGGCATTTCGCCAATGGTTATTACGAATAGCGGCTCGCCTGCCAGCGGAAAAAACAGGAAAAATCAGAGGTTTTAATCGGGGAATAAGGTCTCAATCCGCGCGGCGCAGTTTACCAGTTCCTTGGCGGCACCGACATATTGGGCCAGGGTTCCCATGCTGCCCCGTTCCAGACGCAGCTTACCCTGCATCAGGGCCATCAGGGGATCCAGCTCCCGGGTGAAAATTTGTTTCCAGGTCGGTACGTCCGCGGCAATCAGAAAAGGCGCTTCCGCGACGTCCCGTTCCGAGGCCTCCCGGGCTTCCCGGCACTCTCCGTGATAGAGATCCAGAAAAACGCTGCGATTCCCGGGGATTTCATTCTGCGACGATGGCCTCATAACGAAGGTTATCGGCCATTGCCATTCTGCTGCTTGATGTCGGTAGTCTTCGCTATTGGAAATTTCTTTTCCCCAGGACTGGGCCCATTTGTCGTTGAATACCGGTTCTGCCATTTATCTCGCTTCCGAGTTGGGTTTGTTCAGCGTCGGGGGGGAATCGAGAAATCCCTGCCACTGATCTTCGTCGGAGAAAGGGGTCGAATATGCGTCGGTTCCGGCTTCCTTGCTCATACGTTGAACCTGCATCTTCAGAACGACATTGTCGTAAAGCGCGGCAATCCGCAAAACGCCCTGATCTCTGAAAACCTCCATCATTTTTTTAATGTATCCGGTCAGGCGCTGTTCCAGAACCCGCATGCCGCGCAAATCCAGTGCCGCGGTCCAACCCGGTTCCAGCTTGATCACCTCCCGGCGAAGCAGGAAGAGGATCGTTTTCAGATCTTCCTCATCATAAACGTTCCGGATAACAATATCCATCCGGCTCAATTGGGTATCGGCCTTAATCGAAAACATAGACCCAAGCCTCCATGTTGGTGGTAATGTTTCTCGCAGCAAACCGATTTTTTTACTGCGACCATCAAAGTGACATTAGCAGGTGTATCGAGAACCGTTAATGCTTGCGGTGGTGACGGTTAACGACATTCCCACAGTTCTCAATATAGAATTTTTTTCTTTATTTTCAATGGCGAAATTGCCTTCATTTGGCGAAAAATCGCACCCGGTGTGGAATTTTTCGACAC
>JAGRBF010000104.1:0-16154 GCA_020434205.1 Calditrichota bacterium
CCAGTATCTTCGAGTTCGGGGAAACTACCGCCAAGGAAATAATGATTCCCCGGACCGATATGATCTGCGTGGAGGTCGGCACCACCCTCCCGGAGCTGATGGGTATCGTCAAACAGAAGCTACTCTCCCGTATCCCGGTTTATCGCGAACGGGTCGACAATATCGTGGGCATCCTGTACCTCAAGGACCTCCTGCCCCTGCTCGGACGCGGGCAAAGCCGCGATATCCAGTTGGAAAAGCTGGCCCGCCCCGCCTATTTCGTGCCGGAAGTAAAAAAGATTGACGACCTGCTGCGCGAGTTTCAGCAGGAACGCATCCACATGGCCCTGGTGGTGGATGAATACGGCGGCATTTCCGGACTGGTAACCCTGGAAGACGTGATCGAAGAAATCGTGGGGGAAATCCAGGACGAATACGATCGCGAACAGCCGCTCTTCAGCATCGTGGATGAAAATACCTTCCTGGTGGACGGCCGGATGCCCCTGGAAGAGGTTAATGACGAGCTCAATCTGAACCTTCCCACCGAAGAAGGGGTGGAAACCATCAGCGGTTTTATCCTCCACCTGCTGGGCTCCCTGCCTCAGGAAAAGGAAAAGGCACACTACAACAACTATCATTTTGTGGTTGAGAAGATCGATAAAAACCGCATCCTGAAGGTGCGTATCGAGAAAAAAAACCCGGATGTAAAGGTGGAGAATGAAATCGAAGGCTAAGGCTAACCCCGCCTTTCGGGCCATTCCCGCCGTACAGGACCTCCTCTCCCATCCCGACTTTCAGGCTTTCCCCATCGCCCCGCCTTTTCTGAAACAGATTATTCAGGAAAATATCGAAGGTTTGCGCCAGGCGATCCGGGAGGAAATAGGGCCGGACCCCGCCCAAATCCCGGCCATTCTGACCGCACAGGTCCGGGAACGCCTGGAACAGCTTTTCGCCCCGCGGTTGAAAAGGCTCATCAACGCCACCGGGATTATCCTGCACACCAATATGGGCCGCGCCCCCCTGGCCCGCCCCGCCCGGGAAGCCCTGCAAACGGTATCCGAAAACTACTGTAATATCGAAATCGACCTGCAAAACGGCAAAAGAAGTAAACGCCAACTGCATGTTGAGGATCTCCTTTGTCTGATTACCGGCGCAGAGGCAGCCATCATGGTCAACAACTGCGCCGCCGGGGTTTTGCTAACCCTCAGCGCCCTTTGCGCCGGCTGCGAAGTACCGGTTTCCCGGGGTGAGCTGGTGGAAATCGGCGGGTCCTTCCGCATGCCGGAAGTGATGAAAAGCAGCGGCACCACCATGGTGGAAATCGGCACGACCAACAAAACCCACCTCAGGGATTACCAGAACGCCATTACCCCGCAAACCGCGGCGCTGCTCAAGGTCCACACCAGTAATTTCCGGGTGCTGGGATTTACCGACAGCGTGGGCGTTCGGGAGCTCGCGACCCTGGCCGAACAAAAACAATTGCCGCTGATCTACGATATGGGCAGCGGGGTTATCAATCCCCTGGCCACCTGGGGTCTGGACGCGGACGAACCGTCCGCCCGCCAAATGCTGGAAGCAGGGGTTGATGTGCTTATCTTCAGCGGAGACAAAATGCTGGGCGGCCCCCAGGCGGGGATAATTGCCGGCAAAAAACGGTGGATAGACCAGATTCGCAACCACCATCTGGCCAGAGCTCTGCGCTGTGACAAACTTGTTTTCGCCGCCATGGCGGCCACCCTGCCCCTTTACCTGAACCCGGAGGCCCTGAAGGAAAAGCTGCCGGTTACCCAAATGTTGAACCTTTCGGTGGAAACGCTCAGGGAGAGGGCCGAAAAACTGCTGAAGGGTCTGCCGGCCCCCTGGGAAGGCCAAATTGTCGAGACTACCGCACAAATGGGCAGCGGAACCCTGCCGCTAACCCCGATACCCTCGATCGCTCTGGTATTGCGCCATGCCGCCAAATCCACCGACCAAATCGCCGCACACCTGCGCCACCATAACCCGCCGGTTATCGGTTATATTCAGGACGATCGCTTCTGGCTGAACCTGCGCACGGTGCGGGAAGACGAGCTGGCTGTGGTTGCGGCGGCACTTTCCTGACGAGAGGGAGAGAGGGAGAGAGAGGGAGAGAGAGGGAGAGAGGGATGGTTATCGCCTCCTGCGCCAAGCCATTTAGTTCTGTAACCAACCCGCCGCCCAACCATCCAACAAAAGATTCGCGTCGCAAGTATTTAAGATCGTTCATCCATCATCCTCAAGCAGCCGGTTCCCCATGCGTCAATTCGTAATCGGTACCGCCGGACATATCGACCACGGCAAAACGGCCCTGGTAAAAGCACTGACCGGCATCAACACGGATTATTTGCCCGCCGAACAGCAACGCTGTATCACCATAGATCTCGGTTTCGCCCACCTGAGCGACAACATCACCATTATCGATGTGCCCGGACACGAGCGCTTCATCAAAAATATGGTGGCCGGGGTAACCACCATCGACCTGGTTCTGTTCGTGATCGCCGCGGATGACGGGGTTATGCCGCAAACCCGCGAACATTTCGATATTATTCGCCTGCTGAACGTTCCCCGCGCCATTTTTGCCATCACCAAATGCGATCTGGTGGAACCGGAATGGTGCGCCATGATTCGCGAGGAAATCGCCAACCTCACTGCCGGTACCCCCTTCGCCAGGGCGCCGGTTTTCCCGACCTCCACCCACCCGGAAGAGGGAATCTCAACCCTGAAAGATGCCATTATCCAGGAGGTCCAGCAGGCTCCGGACCGGGAGGATAACGAACTTTTCCGCCAACCGATCGACCGGGTTTTTACGGTAAAGGGTTTCGGAACGGTGGTCACGGGGACCATTATCAGCGGCCATATTGCGGTGGGGGATGCGGTGGAAATTCATCCGGCGGGAATTCTGACCCGGGTGCGCGGGATCCAGAATCACGGTAGAGAGGTTAAGAAGGCGCGCTGCGGGGACCGGGCCGCTATCAATCTCAACCATATCGAGCGGGAAAAACTGGCGCGGGGCATGGTGCTGACCACCCCGGAACGTTATCAGCCGGGGCGGGTTCTCAACGCCGAACTTCGGCTTTTGCCCGGAACACCGGCCCCCCTTCAAAACAATCAGCGGATCCGCCTGCACCTCCATACCGGGGAAACCACCGCCCGGGTTATCCTTCCGGAGGGAGAGCTTGCCCCGGGAGCCAGCGGGTTTGCCCAACTACGGCTCAAAGAGCCGCTGCACGGCGCTTTTGGCGACCCCTTCATTATCCGCCGCCTTTCCCCGGCCATGACCATCGGGGGCGGGACGATCTTGCAGGTCAATCCCGTTCCTTATCGCAAAAAGTGGCACGAGCGTATAATTAGGCAACTCGCCTCGCTGAAAGGAGAAGATCATCAGGCCAGCCTGATGGCCGCTTTCGATACCATCAGAATCCACTCCCATACCCTCTGGGACCTGCGCGTCGCCACCGGAATTTCCATGGCGGAGGTTCAGAAACAGTTTAACCAATTGCAGAAACAGGGTCTGGCGATCCCGGATGAGTCGGGCAGCCGGAAAGCTTTTTTCAGCAAAGCGCAGATCGATCTGGTTCTGGGGGCGATTGAATCCCAACTGGAAAAATTTCATCATCAATTTCCGGGACGGCGCGGTATCATTATTGAAGAGCTGATCAGCCATCTGGACAAAAAACTGCCCCGCGAGGCAGTGCTGACCGGGGTAAAAGAAGGCATATCGCAAAAAAGACTGTTCGGGGACCATCAGTTTGTCTGCCTGAACAGTTTTAGTCCGCACCTCTCCGGTACCGATTCGGCGTTTTACCAGACCATGTTACAGGAGATTCGGGAAGGGGGATTTGCGCCCCTTACCATTCGGGAGTTTCAGGAGAAACTGGGCATTTCCGGGGGGGCCATGCGGGAGTTGGTGGGACAACTTCGCCAGGAGGGGCATATCATTATCGCGGAGGACAACTTTGTGTTCGACAGCGGACTGCTGGAGCACCTGAAGGAAATCCTGATGCGCCATTTTGAACAAAACGAAGAACTAAGTGTGGCGGACTTTCGCACCCACCTGGGCATTACCCGCAAACACGCCATGCCCCTGTTAACCTACCTGGACCGCTGCAACTGGACCCAACGCAAAGATCCGGTGAGGGTTAAGGGGCCGGAATTAACGACGGATTAATGAACGGGGAGCCGGGGCCTAAAGGTAGAGGGCTTCCACCGCCCAGCAGCGATCCATCACCACTTCCAGACCGGCATCCAGGGCCTTGCGCGCCGCCTGCTCGTTGATGACCCCCAACTGCATCCATACCGCCCGCGCCTCTATGGCAATGGCATCGTCGATAATAGGTTCCACAAACTCCGGATTACGGAAAATGTTGACCAGATCTACCTTGCCGGGAATATCCCGCAGGCTGGCGTAACACTTGCGCCCCAGTACCGTTTCCTTGCCCGGGTTCACCGGAATCACCTCATAACCAAGTTCAATCATCCGTTTGGCCACCCCATGGCTGGAGCGGGAGGGGTTATCGGACAAACCGACCACCGCGATCGTTTGGTAATCCTTAAGAATTCTGGGAATATCCTGATTGATTTCCATACCGTCTAACCTCAGAAACCTTTAATGCTAAATTACTGGAGATTGGGGTAAAAATATTAGTACGTCGCCACATCCCTGAAGCTGTGAAGCCGCTTAACCACCCCGGGACGATCGGTGATCAGGGAATCAAAGCCGCCGCCCCCGATAAAAACATCCGCCCCGTAGGCATCGCTGATGCGGCAGAGCTCGTCAAATTCTTTCTGGGTCGTTTCCACATCGCCGATATAAGTGCTGGAAATGTAGACGCGGTCCGGGCGCAGCTTATCGAAAACATTTTCGATCTTGAGAATCGGGGTGATCTGTCCGCTGAACAAAACCTTGAAACCGCGCGATTCCAGGATATGGTCGATCATTTTGAGGGCCATGTCGTGCAGTTCGGTAGAGAAACTCAAACACAGCGCCGTGCCGGTTTTGCGGCGGGGAACCCGAATAATGCCCTGAAGGCGAATCATGCTGTCCCGGATAGTCTGGGAGGCGAGGTGTTCTTCGGAGATGGCGATTTCATTCTGCTGCCAACGTTCGCCGATGCGATACATAATGGGGGTGATCAGCCGGTCAAAAATTTCGTGCAGGGGATACTGTCCCAGATACAAGCCGTTGAGCACCTGCTGGATCTGGTCCCGGTTACAGGCAAAAGCCTGGTCTTCCACGAAGTCGGTCAAATACTCAAAATCCCCCCGGAGAATGTAATGGCTGATCTTCAGGTCCGTTTCATTTTCCAGAGGGAACAGGTTTACCCGGGAATTTTTCTTTTTGTTCTGCTTGAGGAAGCCGGAAAGATGCTGCATCATAAACTTGCGATGGCCGCCGGCGGTTTTCACGCATTCCAGCTTCCCCTCTTCCGTCCATCGTTTAATGGTGGAGACATTAACACCCAGGATTTTAGCTGCTTCCTGACTGTTAAAGGTTTGAATGTCTGTCGCCATCTTTTGCTCCAGTCTATAAAATCCATCCCAATATAGGGTGAAATAATCCGGCTGTCAACCCAAACGAGCGTTTTGAGCGTTTTTCTCTTGACAGCTTCCCCGGAGCCCGCTATATTGAAAACGCTCAAAACGCTTATTTTGCCATTCACGCTCAAAAATACGACCGGACATGAAAACCGAGTATCTGCTCTTCAACCTGATCATCATCCTCGGCCCTCTGTTATACAGCTTCGACAGGAGGGTGACCTTCGTGAACCAGTGGTGGAACGTGGCGCGCAGCGTCATTATTCCCATGGCGGTCTTTATTCTCTGGGATGCCCTGGTTACCGGCAGGCACTGGTGGTTTAACCCCCATTATACCTCGGAGATACGGCTGCTTAACCTGCCCCTGGGGGAATGGCTCTTTTTTATTACCGTGCCTTTCGCCTGCCTGTTTGTCTGGGAATGCCTGGCGGCCTACCTGCCGGATCCGCAATTACCGCGTGCCGGACAGATCAGCAAATGGCTGCTGCTGGCCGCCCCCGCAGGCATCCTGGTTTTTGCGGCCGGGAAAGAATATACCGGACTGGTGCTTATTGCAATGGGCGGGGTGGGGGCTTTGGATCTGCTCCTGGGGCAGTCGCTCTTTGCCCGGGGCCGCACCTATATGTTTCTGGGTACGGTTACCCTGCAGACCCTGATCTTCAACGGCTACCTTACCGCCAGACCGGTGGTGCTCTACGGGGAAAGTTACCAGTTGGGTTTTCGCATTCTGAGCATTCCCATCGAAGACTTTTTTTACGGATTCAGCTACCTGCTTTTCTGCGTACTGCTCTTTGAATTCGTCAAAGCTTCGCAATCCGCCAATCAACCGGTTATCGAAGGACAACGGGCATGAAAAAAACACCGGGACATCCTGCGCGGCATCAAGAAGTCGCGGTTATCGGCGGCGGCCTGGGCGGTCTTGCCACCGCTATTCGCCTGGCTCACGCCGGTTTTTCGGTTTCCCTTTATGAAAAAAACCAGCGAATCGGCGGAAAGATGAACGAACACCGCCAGGCGGGATTTCGTTTTGATACCGGTCCTTCCCTGCTGACCATGCCCTTCGTGATCGACAATCTCTTTGAGGATTTGGGCCTGGATCGGCGCCAATACCTGGATATTCAGCCCATCGATCCCTTGTGCCGCTATGTCTGGCCGGACGGTCAGCAGCTGGACGCTTCGGCCAATCTGGAAAAGATGCAGGAGGCCATCGCCGCTATTTCCCCGGACGACGCCCGGCGCTATCCGGATTTTCTGGATTATTCGCGCCGCATTTACGAGGTCACCGGACGCATCTTCCTGGAAACGGCGATTCACGAACCGGCCAAGCTGTTCTCCGGGGAAAATATCTCCCGCTTCCTTAAATTTTATCAGATCGATCCCCTGCGCACCGTGGATCAAGGGATCCGCCGCTTTTTCAAGGACCCCAAAATTATCCAGCTTTTTAACCGCTATGCCACCTATAACGGCTCCAACCCTTTCCGGGCCCCGGCAACCCTCAACATTATTTCCTGGGTAGAATACGGCCTGGGCGGATACTACATCCGCGGGGGCATGTATCGCCTGGTGGAAGTTCTCGGGGAATTGGCCCAACAACTGGGGGTGCGGATCCACACCGGAACGGCGGTGGAGAAAATTCTGCACCACCGCGGCCGGGTAACCGGGGTTCACATCGCCGGAGAAAAGGTGACCGCCGATGTGGTGGTGTGCAACGCCGACGTGGTAGAAGCACACCGCACCTTGATGGACGGGGTGGACGGTCGCCGCAAACGCCTGGAAAAACTGGAGCCCTCCATTTCCGGAATGGTCTTTTTGTGGGGCGTCGAGGGAAACTTTCCGGAGCTGGCCCACCACAACATCTTTTTCTCCGGGGATTATCACCGGGAGTTTGACCGGATTTTCGAGGATCGGGAAATTCCCCACGATCCCACCATTTACCTGGCCGTTACCT
The DNA here is from genome assembly GCA_020434205.1 of Calditrichota bacterium. GTDB lineage: Bacteria > Calditrichota > Calditrichia > RBG-13-44-9 > J075 > JAGRBF01. The sequence goes on from JAGRBF010000104.1 coordinate 7,481, forward strand.
CAAAAACGGACCGGGACCATGCTCCCGGGAAGGCCGAGAACTGGTTTGTTCTCCTCAACATGCCCTACCTTAACGAAGGGCAAAACTGGGATTTGGCGACCCGCCGGATGCGCGAGGTTGTGCTGCGTCGCTTTCGGGAAATGGGCATCGATCTCGCCCCGCGCCTGGTCACCGAATCCGTGTTTACCCCGGAGACCTTTCAGGAAACATACGCCAGCAATCGCGGCAGCATCTACGGTATTTCCTCCAACAACCGCAGTACTGCCTTCAAACGCCCGGCTAATCGCAGCCGGGATGTTGAAGGCCTTTATTTCACCGGGGGCTCCTCCCATCCGGGTGGGGGAATCCCCCTGGTGCTGCTTTCGGGCAAAATAACCGCCGGGCTGATTCTGGAAAAGGCCGGCAAAAGGGTACAGGTAGCGCCGGGGCAAATCGAACGGCCGGCTGCCGCCGCCATGTTATGATTAAAAAAGATCAGGATCACCACTTTCACCAGGATAATTAGCAAGGTATGCATTATGAAAAAGAATAGTGAACAGCAACAAGTCGTGGTTATCGGTTCCGGATTCGGGGGATTGTCCGCGGCTATTCGTCTTCAGGCCCGCGGATTTCAGGTCACCCTGATCGAAAAGAACGAAAAGGTCGGGGGCCATGCCTACCAACTGGTCAAAAACGGCTACACCTTCGACATGGGCCCGTCCCTGATTACCGCGCCGGACATCATCGAGGATGTATTTCAGGCGGCCGGAAAAACCACCGCGGATTACCTGGATCTTATTTACCTGGACCCCTTCTACCGCATCTACTTTCACGACGGCAGCATGCTGGATTATACCGGGGATGCCGATGAGATGAAAACCCAGATGGCTGCCTTCAATCCGCAGGATGCCCGCAACTATGACCGTTTTATCAGCTATATCAAAAAAATTTACGAGGCGGTTATTGTCGACAAATTAGGCGCTACTCCCTTCGACCTGGGTACCATGATGCGATTTCTGCCCAAGGCGCTGCAGTTGAAGGCGCTACTCCCGGCCTTTCACGTGGTTAAAAAGTTTTTTAAGGACCCCCGCAATCAGTTTGCCTTCTCCTTCCATCCGCTCTTCATCGGCGGCAGCCCCTTCCGGGCCCCCTCGGTGTATCTGATGATTCCCTATCTGGAAAAGGAAGGCGGGGTGTGGTTTACCAAAGGCGGGATGTACAGCCTGGTGGAAGCCTTTCAGAAGGTTTTTCTGGAAATCGGCGGCACCATCCGCACCGCCACCGAAGCCTCTCAAATTGTGGTGGAAAATAAAAGGGTGCGCGGCGTGGAAACGCAGCACGGCGATTTTATTCCGGCCGATCTGGTGGTTTCCAACGCTCACTTCACCCATACCTACAAGGATCTGATCGACCCCAACCAGCGCAGCCGCTGGACCGATAAGAAGGTCACCCAGCTCAAATACGGCATGAGCTGTTTCCTGATGTATATGGGGGTCAAAAAGCAATATCCCCAACTGCTGCACCACACCCTGATCCTTTCCGAGCGCTACAAAGGGCTGGTGAAGGACATCTTCGACAACAAAATCCTGCCCGAGGATTTTTCCATGTATCTGCACGTTCCCACCCGCACCGACGCCGGGATGGCCCCGGAAGGCTGCGAAAGCATGTACGTGCTGATACCGGTTCCCAACCTGGCCGCGGACATCAACTGGCAGGAAAAAAAGCAGGCTTACGCCGACAAAATTCTCAACTTTCTGGAGGAAGATTTCGGCCTACAGGATCTCCGGCAAAATCTGGAAGTGCTGGAGTTGTTTACCCCGGAAGATTTCCGGGACCAGCGCAACAATTTTCTGGGAACCGCCTGGGGCGTGGAGCCCATGCTCACCCAAACCGCCAGTTTTCGTCCCCACAATAAAAGCGAGGATATTGAGGGGCTTTATCTGGTTGGCGCCAGTACCCATCCCGGAGCCGGGGTGCCCGGTGTTCTGCTGACTGCGGAAGCGACCGAAAACGCCATTTTGTCCGATTTGGGCATTCCCAAAGAACAGAAGCGTTTACAACCCCTAATTGCATAGGAGATAACGTGAATTTTTGGATGGAACCTTCCCAAAAAGCAGCCTTTGAACACGCCCGGCTAACCACCGCGCATTATTCAAAAAGCTTTTACCTCTCGGCGCGGATTCTCCCGCGGGAGCGGCGCTGGGCCACTTACGCCCTCTACGGCTTTTGCCGCTACGCCGACAATCTGATCGACAATCCCCGGGGTCGCTCTTCCAGCGAGCTGCTCGAGGAAGTCAATTTTATGAAGCGGGAAATCCGCATTGCCTATCGTACCGGCGAATCGGAAAATCCCATCATCGGCCCCTATATCGCGGTGGCCAAACGGTATGGCATCCCCATGGAATACCCGCTGGATTTGCTCCGGGGGGTGGCTATGGACATCCAGACCCCGCGCTACCAGACCTTCGAAGAGCTCTATGTTTTCTGCTACCGGGTAGCCGGGGTGGTGGGACTGATGATGAATTACGTGCTTGGCTTCCGGGACCAAGCCGCCTTCGAATACGCCGAGAAGCTGGGGGTGGCCATGCAGCTCACCAACATTCTCCGGGACATCAAGGAGGATAAGGACATGGGGCGCATTTATCTACCCCTGGCGGAACTGGCGCAATTCGGAGTTTCCGAAGAAGACATTTTTGCGGAAAACTTCTCGCCCAACATGCATCGCCTGATGAAATTCCAGGTGCAGCGCGCTCACCGCTATTACGAAACGTCTGCCAAAGGCATCAAATTGCTGAACCGGGAATCGCAGTTTGCCATCTATTCGGCCAGCCGGATCTACCGGGGCATCTTGCTGAAAATCGAAGCGCGCGACTACAATCCCTTTCTGGGAAGGGTTTTTGTGTCCCAGATGCACAAAGCCGGTATTCTGGTTGAGGAAATTTTTCGCACCCGCATTCGCCCTTACTTCCATCAGCCATTGATGCGGGAATACGAAATGGCCAATGATTAGATAAAGAGTGATTAGATCATGATCACAGCCAATCCGAACCGGGGCGCGGCCTGGATTTTCGGGCCCTATCTGAATCATCTGTTTCGGGGGCATTTCCAGGCATTTCACCTGCTCGGCGAAATACCGGAAACAGATCCCACTCTGCCCCTGGTTTTTATGCCCAACCACAGCACCTGGTGGGACGGATTTTTTGTCTGGTGGCTCAACAAAAGCCTGTTTCAACGGCCTTTTTACGTAATGATGCTGGCGGAGCAATTGCAGCGTTTTTCCTTCTTCCGGCGCCTGGGCGCGTACGGCCTGGATCCGGGCAATGCCAAATCCACGGTCCAGGCTCTGCGTTATACCGTGGAACGTCTGGCGGAAACCCCGCCGCCGACCCTGTGTTTTTTCCCCCAGGGAGAATTGCTGCCCTGGCAAAACAATAACCTCCGGCTTCGGGAGGGAATTTCCTGGATTTCCGCCCATAGTCCCGGAAAAATAACCGCCCTGCCCCTTGGCATCCGGGTCGAAATGCTTGCCCAACAGCGCCCCGAGGTTTTTTTCGCCTTTGGCCGGCCAGTGCCGATCGGGGAAAAAAAGGCCGTCGATATGAACGCCCTTACCGGGATCATGGAAAGCCTTCTGGCGGAGATGGCCGGGGATATCGTTCAAAAACGGGAAACCAAAATTCTGTTTTCCGGGAAACGCTCTCTGAGTGAATAGGATTTTTCTGGTCCCGAGGTTGAACTTCGGGACCGGAAAAATACGGGCCTAACTAATGATGATAATGCTAACCTACATTTCGATTGCCCTTCTGAGTATGGGTCTGCTGACCGCCCTGTTCAACATCCTCAGCGGGCCGCGGCTGGCCAAACCGCCCGGGCCGCTCCTTGCCCAACCGCGGGTATCCCTCCTGGTCCCGGCCCGCAACGAGGAAAACAATATCGACGATCTGCTGGAAGGGCTCTCCGGGCAAAATTATCCCAACCTGGAAATTCTGGTTTTGGACGATCATTCCAGCGACGCCACGGCCGAAAAAGTTCTCGGCAAAATGGCCGGGGATTCCCGCATCCGCCTCCTCCAAGGCCAACCCATGCCGCAGGGCTGGACGGGAAAAAATTGGGCTTGCCGGCAGCTGGCCGATCAGGCCACTGGAGAGTATCTCATTTTCACCGATGCCGATAACCGCCATGCCCCGCAAGCGGTATCCCATACCCTGGCCTGGATGCAGCGCTACGGCCTGGGGATGCTCTCCGCCTTCCCCCGCCAAATTACCAAATCGCTTTCCGAAAGCCTGGTGATTCCCGTTGTTGATCTTTTTGTGTATGCCACTCTGCCGCTGTGGTTGACCTTCCGCCTCAAGTCCCCCCTGTTTGCCGCCGCCAACGGTCAGTGGATTGCCTTTACCCGCCAGGCCTACCGGACCATCGGAGGACATACCTCGGTAAAAGGTGAGGTGGTGGAAGATGTCGCCCTCAGCAGGCGGATCAAACAGCACCGAATTCCCATGCTGCTCACCGCCGGCACCGGCGCCATTTCCTGTCGGATGTATCACAACGCCGGAGAGGTCTGGGGAGGTTTCAGCAAAAATTTGTACGGAATTGCCGGATACCGCCTGGCGCCTTTTCTGGCGATTCTGGCGGGACATTTTATCGCTTACATCTGGCCGTTTATCGCCATTTTCTTCCCCGAACTGCGCGAACCGGCCGCGCTTGCCATCGCCATGAACCTTTTCCTGAGGCTGAGTGTGGCGTTGCGATACCGCCATCCGGTTGGCATTGCGGTGGGGCTGCATCCGTTGGGGGTGGCCCTGCTCCTGGCCATCGGCATTAATTCCATACGGTTGGTGAAAAAAGGCTTTGTAAGATGGAAAGGACGGGAAATCCCGGTATGACCAGCTTAACCTTCACCTTCGGAAATCCACGTCTCCGCGAAAAAATGGGTGTTTTCGCCCTCTATTTTTTCCTGCTCTGCGGGGGCCTCTGGCACCTGCTGGGGTGGTTCCAGCCGCTGATGCGCTGGAGCGCCGGCCCCTTGATGATTGCTCTGGGCAGCCTGATCGCCTGGCAAAGCTGGCAAAAAAGCGAGCGCAAAAACAGTTTTCTGCTCTGGGCAGGTCTGTCCGCCATAACCGGTTTTGCCGCGGAGGGTTTCGGGGTGGCCACCGGCCTGCTCTTCGGGGATTACCAATACGGACCGGTGCTGCAGCCGCAGTTTCTGGAGGTTCCCCTGGCTATTGGCTTCGCCTGGCTACTGATGCTCCTGTCCGCGGCGGCGCTCCTGCAGCATTACCTGCCGGCGTTTGCAGAACTTCCCCCGCTGTACCAGGCCCTTCCCATAGCCCTGATGATGGTGCTCTTCGATGTGGTTATGGAACCGGCCGCCATTCTGCTGGACTATTGGCATTGGCAGGGGGGAATCGTTCCCCTGCAAAATTACCTGGCATGGTTTGCCATCGGTTTCCTGCTGGCCTGGGCAGGGGCCCGGGCAGGGTTGTTTCGCCAAAAGCTGCCCCAACTGGCCCGCCATGCTTTTATCGCCCAGATACTTTATTTTTTGATGGTGATCGCCAAATGAATGTTTTGCCCACCACCCGGCGCCACGAGGGAATCTTCGGTTTGCTGGCGGCCAGCGCCATCATTTCTCTGTGGTTTCTGTCCCTTTTCTTTCTTCTGAGCAACGGGGTGACCAACCTTCCCGGCTGGCTGATCCTCCCCGCAATTCTGTGGCAGACATTTCTGCACACCGGCCTGTTTATCACCGCCCATGATGCCATGCACGGCAGCGTTTTTCCCGATAACGGGCACCTTAACGATGCCATTGGGCGGTTTTGCGTTATCCTGTACGCCCTTTTTTCCTTCCGGAAATTGCAGACGGAACACTGGGAACACCACAGCCATCCGGCCAGCGAACAGGATCCGGATTTTCACGATGGCCGCCACCCGGAATACTGGGCCTGGTACGGCAATTTTCTGAAGCACTATGTGGGATTTTGGCAAATTGTGGGGATGGCGGCGGTCTTTAATATCCTGGAGCACGGTATGGGTGTGGCGGTAGGGGATTTACTGCTGTTTTGGGTGTTGCCCTCCGTGCTGAGCACCCTCCAGCTCTTTACTTTCGGCACTTATCTGCCCCACCGGGAGCAGCCGGAAGGATACCGCGACCAGCATCGCGCCCGCAGCAACGACTACGGAACCTGGTGGTCCTTTGTCAGCTGTTATCATTTCGGGTATCACTGGGAACACCACGCTTATCCCTTCGTGCCGTGGTGGAAGCTGCCGCGGGTGAGAAAAAAACGGTGAAACTGCCGTTGCGGTCATTCATTTACCAAAACAGAAATTTCTTTTTGCGCCGCTGATTCTGTTGAATGATAAATTCGGCAAACAGAGATGAAAAAACCTCCGGCTCGCGCCGCTGCCGCTTGACGTATCCTTCCTTTACCAATTCCCGGACCAGGTAAGCTTGCGCCCGGGGAATATCCCCGCCCTGGGACAATCGCAGCAAGATGTCCTGTTTTTCGGAATCGCTGCGCTCCCAAATCTGCTGAAAATGGCCCCGCGCTTCATCGAGGAATTCATCCCCAATCACCTCGTAGTCGAGCGATTCGCCGGATTGCAGGCTGTCGAACAGGGCAGCGCAGGCAATCTGAATGAACAAGGGATAATAGCCGGCAATGTCCACCACAAAATCAAAGTGGGCATTCATGGTGATGCCCCGCTGCGCGGCGGGATCGGTAATCAGGTTTACCGCCTCCTGATGGCTGAACTGCCCGAGGGTCAGGTTGGAAAAAATATTAAAAAACGGGGAATCGGCGATTTCCTGGCTGTGGCAAAGGGTCTGCAGATTGCGACCCGAGGCGACCAGATAGGCCACGTTGTAATTGTTGGCGATGGAGCGGCAGAACGAATAAAACTCCATGTCGAAGTTGGTATTTTTGGTAACGCTTTCAAATTCGTCGAACACCAGAATCAGCTTGTAATCCTGCTGCTCCAAACCCATCACCACACTTTTGAAACCTTCGTAATCCGGCGCGGCGCTCAGGCGCAGCTTGCCCCGGAATTCGTTTTTCAGGGATTGGTAAATCGCCTTAAAGAAGCCCGGGATATCCAACCGCCGATGCTCCTGAAAATCCACGAACACAAACAGGTATTTTTCCGGGTCCTTGAGATACTGGCGGCGGCTGCGCGGATGGGCGATGAAGTTGAGCAGGGAGGATTTGCCGATGCGCCGCTCTCCCACCACGGAAATGGATTGCGGCCGGGAAGCGCCCAAACGGGCGTAAATTTTGATGATCTCGCTTTCCCGACCGTAGAATTCCCGGATATTTTTGATTTTCACCCGGTTCATATAGGGATTTTTAACCCCTTCTTCCGCAGGGGTTTCCTCTTCTTCGGGAAGGTTTAGCTGAAATGGTTCCAGCACTTTAAGGGGAGCGCCGTTATCCGCCGGTAATTTCTGGGTGGTTTTGGTGATGGGGATCTGCACGGTGTCCACCAGGGTCATTCCCCCGTTTTTGCCCCGGGCTTTTTTCTGGGCGGCAATTTCCGAGGAACGCCATAGCAGGCGATACAACACCATCTCACTGGTTTTTCCCTTGAAGCGAACCTTACCGGAGGCTTTGAGAATGAAGTGTTCGTTTCCCCGGATCTGCTCGCGGAGCGGCTGGGAGATCATAATGTCTCCCGCCTCTGCCTGACCTTCCAGGCGGGCCGCCACATTCACCACATCGCCGAAAATATCGTCCTTGTCGATCACCGCTTTGCCGTAATGCAGGGCGATGCGGATGGTCAGGCGGTCTATTTCCATACGCTGATGGTTGCGGCGGTTCATGCCTTCCTGCATGGCAATGGCGCAGCGGCAAGCTTGTTCGGGTTCTTCGAAACAGGCCAGAATGCCGTCCCCGATGGTTTTGATGACCCGGCCATGGTGCTCCCGGATCACCGGGAACATGGTGTCGTAATACTGCTGAACCATGGCCCGGCCCTCCACATCGCCCCGCTGCTCGAACAGGGTGGTGGAGCCCACCAGATCGCAGAACATGACGGTCAGATCCCGGGTGTGTTTACTGGCGATCATCTCGTCGATTTTTTGACGCCGGGCCAGCAATTCCCCGATCGATTTGTCCGAATAAACGGTCTCCTGCCGGCGAAGGACGATGCCGGTGTTGCCGCTTTTTTGAACCAGGGTCTGAAGCTGGGGAGGAATGGTGATTTTAATCTGGGAGGTGTTTTTTTCCACCCGGGCGCTTTCCGAGGAAAAGGGGCGCACCACCGGCAATTTTTTGGCCGCGGATTCCCCGCCGTCAAAGGCATCAATCGCCGCCATCATCTCGTCCACCGACTGATAGCGGTCTTCCGGATTTTTCTGAACCGCCTTAAGGATCAGATCCGCCAGGGGATCGGGAACCCGCTGATTGCCTTTGACGAGCTCGTAAATATCCCCGCGCACGATAGCTTCCTGAATGTCAAAATCGGAGGAAGTGGCGTCCAGGGGACAGTCGCCGGTCAGCATTTCGAAAATGGTGATGCCCAGAGAGTAGATGTCGCTGCGCCGGTCTACCTCATCGCGGCCGCGAACCTGTTCGGGGGACATGTAGATAAAGGTCCCGGCATTAATCAACGTCGCGGAAGCCTTGCTGTCCCGCGGGACCTTGGCCAGCCCGAAGTCGGTCACCTTCACCAACCCGGAGCGGGTTATCATGATGTT
>JAGRBF010000104.1:16261-34251 GCA_020434205.1 Calditrichota bacterium
CTGGTCGGCCAGGGTTTCCCCGTCGACGTATTCCATAACGATGTACAAACCGTATTCGGATTCCCGAAGGGCGTGTACTTTAACAATGTGAGGACTCTCCAAGCGGGCCAGCGCCTTCGCCTCGCTACGAAAGCGCTTTACAAATTGTTTGTCCTCGTATAACCGCGGGTCCATAATTTTCAGGGCCACGGTCATATCCAAATTCTCGTCCGTAGCTTTGAACACTGCTCCCATCCCGCCCTGCCCCAGCAGGGATTGGATGCGATAGTGGTCAATGGACTTGCCAACCATCCATTTCATAAGAATTCACTCATTCCCAGTATTGTCTTGCCTGACGTTCGCTTTAGAAAAGGTGGGAATCCATGTGATTGAAAGAACCGGATCCTTTCCGGTCTCTCATTACAAAATATGTGCCAACGGCAGGGGTTCGGAGATGGTCAAAAACTGAAGTCGAAGCCAAGTGAAGGGGTTAGGGCGGTGCGCAATCCCCCGGAATTAAGGGGTAGCAAGAGATTGGAGAGGATAATCATGTCTTCCCGGGGCGAATATTTGATGCCAAATGCAGCGTTTACATAATGATCCCGCTCCCAAAAAGGAATGTTGGAAAGGGGGACCCGGCGTCGATACGTAACATTATTGCTCACTTCCTGGCGATATTCCACGGAGCCGGGCAGGCGATAGCCCTCCTCTATAGGATGGATCTGAAACTCGCTCAGCACATCCACCGCCAGGGTAAAGGCCGGGTTAACCTGATGGTCATATCCCAAATAAAGGGCAAGCTCATCCCCGCGGCTCCCACCCGAGGCCCGCTGGTAGAAAAGGTTAACATGCGGGGTCATATTGCCGTAATGGGTGGAGCCGATCACCCCCAGTTTCAGGTAACCTTCCCCGCTCCCCAGGAAATTGGCCGCATCGCCGGTGGCCAGGCTAAGCTGAGCCATAGCCGCCAGGTCCAGGCGATTGTCCTTAACAAAATGATACTTGCCCCGCAAAACCAGGTCTCCCAAACCACTGGCTTCCTCATTTATCCCCGGCAGGACGGTCGATAATTCGGGGGCGGTTTCGCTGCCGCCGTAATAAAAATTGGCGACCCCGCTCTGAAGGTAGGTCTGGCTAACCAGGGTGGCCACCGGATCGCTCTGCACTTTAACGCTCAGGAAAGGCAGGGCTACCCCCAGGTCGATGCGATCGCTGATTCCCACCGTGCCCACAAAAGAAAAAATGGTAGCGCGGATGCCCAGGTTCATGGCCAGTTCCACCCGATCCCATTCGGCGGGCATGTCGCCCAGCCCGCTCAGGCCAATATCGTTATGGGTGAATACAAAGGTGAGATCGGAGAGTTTCTGGCCGCGCAGGGTCTGATAATTGAGATAGTTGCTGAGAAATCCCACATTAAAACGCCCTTTGCCCAGCGTGGCAGCCCGCTCGGCGAAAATCGGCCCCAGGCTCTGGGTTTCGGTGACCGGAACCCCGTTGCTGAAATCAAAACTCAGTCCGGTTGCGGTTGCACCGGCGGGAAAGTGAGTGACCCCGGTCTGCAGAATATCCACAAAACCATCTAGGGTTGCCCGCGAAAGCTGATTGTTGGAAAGGCTGAAATTGCGGCCGCTTTGTCCCAGACCCAAAAGGCGGGTGTCCAGCGCTGCCTGGAAGATATCCTGGATTTTTTCGTCAAACCCCTGAGCTCGTAGCCCCCCGGAAACCAATAAACAGGTTAGGGTTATCCCCAAAAAAAATGTCTTCATATGCCGATCCCTGTTGCGGACCATCCCGGCTACACCCGTTTACAATAGCGGGTGGCGATTCTTGAGATGGGTCCTGATAAAACCTGCCGGCCATCCTGGCTATCCAGCATAAAAATACCTGAATCCGGATCCGTATTAGCGGCAGGATAAAGAAGCGAGGAAAGGCATGTCAAATCGTGAGATGTCTCACTGAGGGGGATAACGGTTTCTCAATGGGAGGAAAGCGCCTTCCGGGATTTATCCGAAAGGCGCGGGGGGATCTACATATTTTCCAGACGAACCGGGCGATGGGCATTCACCCAATCTTCATAGCCGCGGTAGCCGATTTTGGCGTGCAGTTCCGAAGCCAATTTTTCGATGCCCGCAAACTGATCGCCGCTCAGGGCAAACCCGGCCCCACCGTCCCCATCGACCTGAAGGATCTCCTCCAGAAGATAGGCGGCAACTTTGCGGGCGTGCAGTTCCGACTCCCGGATATTGCCGCGGCCGGTAACCGCATTGCCCAGGGCATAAATGCGATCCCCGGCGTCGATTTTGCCGGTTTCTTCGTCGGCGACTTTCAGCAGCTCTCCCTGAACCGGCAAGCCGGGCAAGGGCTCGGGAATACTACCGATAGAGGAGATCACCAACGGGCTGGGAACGTCGAATTCGCTATCGGGAATGGCCACCGCCCGCCCGTTTTCAATGCGGGTTTTTTGGAAAACCAGGCCGCCGAGACGGTCCCCGTCAACAATGGGGCGCAGGGGAACGGACAATTCCTGAAAACCAAAGCAGAATTTTTCCCGGGCATTGCTCAGAATTCGCTCGCGAACCGAGGCCACTTTGGCCAGCCGCTCCTCATCGGCTCCATCCGGAACCGGAGAGAGAGGCATGTCCTGAATACGGCGGCGATAAAAAACGGTGCAGCCTTTCAGGTTGAGATCCTCGAATTTCAGGCCGTGGCTTTCCAGAAAGGCCGGAATGCCGCGGTGTTCCAGATCCAGAGTAGTAGCTTTGATGCCGCGGTCGGCCAGGGCCTTCAGGGTCAGCTCCATCATCACGATCTTGGCCACATCCACCGATGCCAATCCCCCCCCAACAATAATGGTTCCGTCCTCAATCGGGTATTCCCCGCGGGACTGCTCCGGCTCGTGATTGTGGTTGAACCAGTCCACAAAAGGATTCTGGTAGTAAAATCCTTTGTTGATATACTGGTCCACCCCCGCTACCGGAAGGGGGCGGTCGCGCCAGGCTCCGCTGGCCAGCAACACCAGGCTGAATCCCCATTTGTCCAGCAGATCCGGAAAGGAGACATCTCTGCCGATGCGGGTATTGGGGATATACGTAACGTTGGGATGGGTCAGTTTGCTATCGATTTTCCCCTCTTCCTTGTCGCGAAGTTTAACGTGCCACTTGGGCAATCCATCTTCGATTTTGCCGTAGGGAAGAGGCTGTTGATCGAAAACGACCACCTTGACCCCGCGCTCCGCCAATTGAAATGCCGCTTCCGAGCCGGAACAAGCTCCCCCGATTACGGCAACATAAAATCCACTTGTCTCGCCCAAGGATAAGCCCTCCTGCGAATATGGTATTTAAAAGAAATGATGATTATGCGATTCAGCGCCTTAAACGGGTCCAAAGCCATTATTATCGGCTAACCGGACCGGTGCGCAATACGCTATTATTTTAGCATATTTTTTTTGAAATAGTATCCCTTTTCAAAAAACATTGAGGCGGTTATGCGCTTTCCCCTTCCAAAAACCGGCGACCGAGCTGCCGCAGGCCAATTTCTTATTTCATTTCGAAACGCAAGGTGCCGCTTACCACCAAATGCCGGACGCTGTGCCCCTCAAACCCCGGTTGGTAAGCCCGCAGGAAAACCACGAGGTAAATGCCGGCCTGGTAAACCCGCTCAATCTCGTAGGCCATCACACATCCCCGCGACCCGGGAAGATGTTTATCGGCCTGCAGAACCTTTTCTTTGCCGGCGCTTTCCAATTTTAAGGTGAACATCTGGGCGGGGAGATCATAAAGCGGACAGGTTTGTCCGGCCGGCTGATGAGTAAGAGCCAGCCCGTAAATTTTGGGTTGAAAGGTGGGGTTGTCTGTGTATTCCGCAAAACGAACCCGTCGGTTTTCCGGAGCGGGCATGGCGGTTTGATCCTGCTGGTAGGTCAGGTCGGTAATCGGGTGATATATCAGCAAATTGCCCTGATGCCCGTCGACAATGTGGTATTGCCGCAGAATTCCGGAAGCCAGCTCGTAGTTGTGACGGCGCAAGCCATTGAGGTCCATCTGACCGTCTTCCAGAAAAAGTTTGTGGCGAAATGGAGTGGTCACAAAATCGTTGGCGGCTACATCCACCACATAAATTTCGCTGTAGGCTTCCCCGCTCCCGTCTTCCATGCCGTAACGCTCGTAAGCCAGGTAAGCCCCATCCTCGGAAAATCCGATAATATTCAGAGAGGAAATATCCCCGGCCGTAACACTCGCTGCCCAAAGGAGGCTCCACAACAAGCTCAGCAAAAAAGATCTTCTCATTTTCCTAACCAGGTTTGGGGGTTTTGGGGTTGATTGTCACCGTAAATTTCGAAATGAAGCATAGCTCCTTCCAGCGAACCGGAATCTCCCACAGTCCCGATCACCGTGCCGGCCTGGATCACCTCAAATTTTTGAACGTGCACATCCTGCAGGTGGGCATACACCGTATAATATCCGTTATTGTGGTCAATGATCAAAGTACGGCCGTAACCACCCATATAGGTGATCATGCTGGCCACCCCTTCGAAAACGCAGCGCACCTCGGTTCCTTTGACGGCCTGAATATCGATGCCGGAGTTGATCAGGGTGGTTTTGAGCTTGGGATTGCGGTATTGCCCGAAGGGATGGAGGATGTCCCCGTTTACCGGCCAGGGCAGACGCCCCTTTTGCCGACCGAAGTTTCCCGTGAGCTGCGACCAATCCACCTGGGTGTCGCGCTCCTGGTTTACCCGCTCCCGCTCCAGATTACCGATCAACCCTTCCAGTTTTTTGTAGCTGTCCTGTTTCTGCTTTATCGCCGCTTCCAGCTTGCTTTTGTCCCGGGTGATGTCGTCTATCAGGGACTGGCGCTGGGCCCGGCGTTCGGTTAGCTCCTGCTGGCGCTGGGCTTGTTCCCTGGCCAGGGTTTCCTGGCGGTTGAGCTCTATGAGGCGGTTGGCTTCCAGGGTTTCCAGGGAAGCTTTTTTTTCGGTGAGGCGATTGAAGGATTGTTGCAGACTTTTGCCCACCGCCCGAAAATAACGGTAGCGCACCATGGCCTGGTTAAAATTAGCCGATCCCAAAATCCATTCCAGTTCCTTGCCCCCCTGGTATTTGTAAACAAACTGGACCTGCTTTTTGAAGAGCTTTTTCTGGCGATCGATTTCCCCGCCAAGATCGGTAATTTGATCGGTAATGCGGATTATTTCCCGCTTGTTGGTTCGGATTTCCTTGCGGATCAGCCCCGAGGCTTCTTGTAGCAGGGTGGTTTGCTCGTCGATATTGGTCAGTTCGTCGGTGGTGCTGCGCAGGGTTTTCTGGGAGGTTCGCAACCGCTGCTGCAGATTCCCGATATCTCGTTTAATCTGGTCCAACTGGCGGCGGGTATCCGCCTGATCCTGTCCCATCAGGGCATTTCCGGCCAGCAGCAGCACGGCAATTATCGCTGTCTTCAAACCAGGGTTCCTATTCTCGCACATAACTCAGGCCGATTTTATGGGTCGGCCCCAACTCAAAATGATAGACCACATCATAACAGCATTGCAGGGACCCGCTGGTGAGGGTCAATCCGCCACGGGATAAGCTGCCGGTTGTCTCGTAGCCGGCTCTGAGGTTCAGGGCCGGTAAGACCCGGAAGTCCACCTGCCAGATACTGCCCATGCCATAACGCTGGTCCTTCTCCCAAATGCCCCGAACGGCGAAGGCAGGGTCGGGAGACCAGGCCCCGCCCAGGAAGAGCACCTGTGGTATCTCGCCCGGATAACCGTTGAGCCGGGGCTGATTAAAGTTAACCAGGTCGGCGTGGACCCGGAAATGGGGATGGACCGCCAGCCGTAAACCCACCTGCACTCCCGGCGCCCCGGCGCTGCGGTATCCTTCCGCGCCGATCTGATAAAACCCGCCCTTTCCGTATAAAACGTGCCCGGCCTCCCAGCGAAAGAGAAGACCGGTGGCAAAACGGGTTTCCCGGTAAATCGCGGCATTCAGTTGTTCTCCTTCCAAGAGGAAACCCCAGTGCCGTTTCCGGAAAAAAAGCGCGCCTTCGCCGTAGCTCAGGTCCTGTTGGTTGAAGAGCCGGGCATAGTTGAGGGCTGCGCCGAATTGCGGACCCCGACCAAACCCGGCCAGGCCGTTTACGGGAAGAAGTTGCCAGGGCGCCCTCCCGGCCAGGTTGTCGAATGCCGGATAGGCAGAGGCGGAAACCAGGAACAGCAGGCAGAGGACGCGCAGGCTTTTCATAAAATTATCCCGTTTGGTGTCGGTATGGAAAAAGTCTCTCCAGAACCTTGTTGCGTTCGATAACCAGCGCGGACTGAACCGCGTCGTCTTCGCCGAGGTCGTCCAGGCGGCTTTTGTTGAAACTGCTCAGGCGCGATCGCGCATATTCCAGAATCTGGGTCTGTTTCTCTTCGGGAAGCTGCTGAAAAGCTTCCTCGTAGTAAGCCATTTTCTGGCGAGCCGGACCGTGATCCAGTAAAAATTCTTCCGCCACGTTCTGATAGTCAAAGGCCCCGATCGACTGCGGATCGTATTCAAAAATTGTTTTCCCCATGGACGAGGCTTCCTTCAGGGAAACGCTGTTGCGTACATAGGCCTTGTAAAGGCGCTGGGGAAAATTGCGTTCCAGCACCTTGCGCACTTCCTGAGAGTGGCGGGTTCGGAAGTCGGCCAGGGTCATCACCACCCCTTTAAAGCGCAGGGTGCGGTTCAGTTGGGACTTTACCCGCGAGTAGGTGTCGTAGAGCGGCTTGATGGCCTTCATCGGAAAAAATTCCGGCGCCACGGTCATGATAAACTCGGTGCTGGCGACCAGGGCGTTTACCGACAGAATCCCCAGGTTTGGCGGGCAGTCGATCAGAATAAAGTCGTAATCGTGCTGCACCGGATGTAAAACATCGCGCAAGATGTACTCTCTAGATAGAGACTTAAAAAGCGAAAATTCCACATCAGTCATGGAAATATTATTGGGAAGGATGTGAAGATTTTCATCTCTTTTGATCACAACTTCCTGTAAATTCTTACGTTGCATAAAGAGGTCGGTCAGGCAGGCTTCCAGCGAATCGCTGTCGTACCCGAAGTGCTGGGTCAGATTCCCCTGGGGATCCATATCCACGGTAAGGACTTTATAACCCTGTGTTGCCAGATAACCGCCGATGTTCACCGTCGTGGTGGTTTTGCCACATCCGCCCTTTTGAATAATAAAGGAAACGATTTGCCCCATTTCGGGTCCCCCAATGTGTGTAGTTGACCAATTATAGAACCTTTGGCAACCGAACGCAACCGAATTGCGATCCCTAAATATTCAAACACTGTTGACATACCACCTTTTTTTTGCTTTATTTACGGGCTTGTTACGATTTTAGACTAGGAGGATAAAGATGAAACGTACATTTCAACCCCACAACCGGAAGCGCCGCAATAAACACGGCTTCCGTGCTCGGATGGCCAACAAAGCCGGTCGTAAGGTAATTTCCCGTCGTCGCGCCAAAGGCCGTAAGCGTCTTACCGTCAGTGGATAAACCGGGATCTCGGGGGCAGCTTCCCAGGGAACTGATGCTCAAAAAAGCGTCGGATATCCGGGAAGTTCTTCAATCCGGAAAAAAATCTACCGGGCGATATCTCAATCTGTTCGTGGTACGGAATCGCCCAACCCGGTTTGCGGTGTTGGTGCCTCGCCGGGTTGGCAATGCCGTGCAACGCAACAGAATGAAACGCCTGGTCAGAGAATTATACCGGACCCGCTCCGCCAGTTTCCAGAATCAACTCACCATCATATTTATCAAACGTTTTCACGATAAGTATGGGGACCTGGAGCGGGATCTTCAGCAACTGGTCGCAAAAAAATGAAGACTGTCATAATTCATTTGATTCGCTTTTACCAGAAGGCAATCTCTCCTTTTTTTGCCCCTTCCTGCCGTTTTCAACCCACGTGTTCCCATTACGCAATCGAAGCATTTACCCAACATGGTTTTTTCCGGGGTATCTGGCTGACGGTTATTCGGATCGGCAAGTGCCATCCGTTTCACCCCGGCGGATACGATCCGGTGCCGATGAAATCGAATAAGGAATCCTGATGGACAAGCAGTCTTTAACCGGTACTATTCTCATCCTTATCGTCACCCTGGTCTACCTCTATTTCCAACAGCAGAATTTTGAGGAAGAGCAGCGGCTGAAAGCCGCTCAGGACAGCCTGGCCACCGTGCAGATGGTCGAGGACAGCCTGATGGCCGCCAGCCAGCCAGCCCCCGCCCCGGAAGTTCAGCAGCCGGCCCAGTTGGCCCCCGCCGTTCCGGACTCCCTGATTAATCGCCCCCTCATGGGCAGCGAAGACGAAAAAGTTTTCCATCTGGAAACGGACCTCATCAAAGCCGCCATTTCCACCCGCAACGGCGCCAAGCTGGTCCACTGGGAACTCAAAAAATACGACCACTTCCGCGACGGGGAAAAAGACGGCTTTGTGGACCTGGCCAACAGCCCGACCGGTTTCAACGTTCCCAACAACGGCCTTAATCTGCGTTTTGAAGGCCCGGACGGCAAAACCATAGACCTCAATAATTTTAACCTGTATACGGACCAGGCTTCCACCAGCACCCAATTTCTGGATGAGAACAATTCCCAGAAAACCATCGAGTTTTATTTGCCGGTTGGGCAGGGTCGGGTGGTCAAGTCCTTCACCTTCCACAACGGATCCTACGCTGTGGATGTAGCGGTGCGCTTCGAGAACATCTCCGCGGTTACCAGCAATCGTTTTTACACCCTGGGATGGGAGAACGGATTGCCCTCTACTGAGGAGAATCTGCGGGACGACATGGACTACGCCCGCGCCTATGCTTTTATGGGTGGCGAACGTCTGGACCTGGACGCCTCGGCAGACGAACGCTCCGAGGAAGAGAAAAACGGCAATCTGGACTGGGTGGCCATCCGTACCAAATATTTCCTGATGGCCATGATCCCCAATCAAACCATCGACTCCCGGGTTACCCTGACCGGTCAGGGAATGGAGAGCGAGGAAGGGGTTTACAAGGTTTTCAACGCTTCGCTAATGATGGACCTCCCGGTTGGCACCAACCAGCACACCGATTCCCTGAAGCTTTTCCTCGGCCCCATGGACCATCACATTCTGGGCAAATACGATGTCGGCCTGGAAAATCTGGTGATGAGCAAGGACTGGTACGAAGGGCTGTTCCGCTGGATCAGCCTGCTGATTCTCCCCATTCTGGAGATGCTCTACAAGATCATCCCCAACTATGGTTTTGTGATTATCATCTTTTCCATTCTGATTAAACTGGTGCTGTATCCCCTCACCAAAAAGAGCCACGAAGGCATGAGCCGCATGCAAACCATGCAGCCCAAAATGCAGGCTCTCAAGGAAAAATACGGGGAGGACATGCAGCGTTACAATCAGGAGGTGATGAAGCTTTACAAGGAGGAGAAGTTTAATCCCGCCTCCGGCTGTCTGCCGACCCTGCTGCAGATGCCTCTGTTGTTTGCCCTGTTCATCGTTTTTCGCTCCACCATTCAGCTGCGCGGGGAGCCTTTCGTCGCCTGGATTACCGATCTGAGCCGCCCGGATGCATTACACCTGGGCTTCGATCTGCCCTATCTCGGCAGCACCCTGGCGGTCCTGCCCCTCTTAATGGCCCTCACCATGTTCTGGCAGTCCAAGGTCACCATTACCGACCCCAAGCAAAAAACCATGGCTTATGTAATGCCCGTTTTTCTGCTGTTCGTCTTCTATCGCCTTCCCTCCGGCCTGAACCTGTATTATTCGGTGTTTAATATTCTGACCATGATCCAGACCCGGATGATCAAATCCAAAATGGACAATAACGAAGGGATTACCCCGGAAGGTGGAAGACCCGGCCCGGCAGCCAAGGTTGTGGCCAAAAAGAAAAAAGAAGAGCCGCGCCGGCCAAGCGCCATGGGTGGTAATCGCCAGCAGCGGCGCCAGCAGAAGAAAAAATAAGTTTTTGGAAATCCAGTAGTTGTGGGCACAGGGGCCCACAACTACTGGATTTTATACATCCCCTCCCGCAGGTTTCTCATGAAACATCTCCCCGACAGCCACACCATCGTCGCCCTGTCCACCCCTCTCGGCAGCGGGGCAATTGCCATTATCCGCCTCAGCGGGCCGGATGCCCTGGATTTGATCAATCCCCTGCTTAGCAAAAGTCTGGGGGAGGACAATATTCGCCTGGCCACTTTCGCGGAAATTTGTGAGGGACCGGGCGGCAAAACCATTGATCAGGTGGTTGTTACCTGGTTTCAGGGGCCCCGTTCCTATACCGGTGAAGACATTGTCGAGATCAGTTGCCATTGTAACACCCTGATTATCGATGCGATCATTTCAGCTCTGGTTCGGCAGGGCGCCCGCATTGCCGAACCGGGAGAGTTTACCCTGCGCGCATTTTTAAAGGGTAAGATTGATCTTTCCCAGGCGGAAGCGGTGGCGGATATCATCAATGCCCGAACCCGCCAAAGCCTGCACCAGAGCATGCGCCATCTGGAAGGGCGTCTCTCCGAGCGTCTTAAGGAGATATCGGGAGAGGTACTCAACTATCTGAGTCTTCTGGAGATCAACCTGGATTTTTCGGAAGAAGGGATCGAAGTGATGCCGATGGCCGAGTTATCCCGGCGCATCACCCGGACCGCGGGGCAACTGCAGGAATTGCTGAACACCTACGATTACGGGCGTTATCTGCAGGAAGGTATTCAGATGACCATCCTGGGTAAACCCAATGTCGGCAAATCCAGCCTCCTCAACCAGCTTCTCCAGAAAGAACGCGCTATCGTCAGCGAGATCCCCGGCACCACCCGGGATTATATCGAAGCCAATCTTGATATTGAAGGGCTGGCGGTTAAAGCGGTGGACACCGCCGGCATTCGTAAAACGGAAGACCGGATCGAAGCCATCGGGGTAGAGCGCACTCTGCAGCAACTGGATAGTGCAGATATCGCCCTGGCGGTTTTCGAGGGAAACCGGGAATTAGACGGGGACGACCGGGCGCTGCTGCAAATTATCCGGGATCATCGGGAGTTGTGCCAGTTTGTGGTGGTTTTGAACAAAACGGATATTGCCCGGAATGTGGAAACAGAAAAAACGCTGCAGCCTCTGGGAATCCCCCTGGTGGCCCTTTCCGCCAAAAGCGGGGAGGGAATAGGCGCCCTCAAAAAGTGCATTAAGGAATCTCTGATCGGCGAACAAAGCCTGGAATCCGAAGAGATTGTGGTTACCAGCGCCCGCCACAAAAAAGCACTGGCCCAAACCATCGAAGCCCTTTTGCACGCCGACCAATCGCTACACGAGGGGGCCAGCGACGAAATTCTGGCCGTAGACATTCGCCTGGCGATGGATCACCTTGGCGAAATTACCGGTGAGACCACCTCGGAAGATGTTTTGAACCACATCTTCGGCAATTTTTGTATTGGCAAATGAGGTAGGCTGGAGGGAAATTGCCATCAAGACCAGTAAAGGCGCCATGTTTTGCGCCTCAACAGACTCAAGTCTCTAATAAACAACAGCCTAAAGCCTTCAAAATTCACTATCCCGCACCAAAATCCTCAAAAGCAGTCGAAACCCGACCATTTTCCTCTTATATTTCTTAACTGCAGCGAATTTCCCTTCGGGGCGGATCTTAAGCCCCGCCGGAAGTTGATTTTGGTTTCGCCGCAGGCCGTATCATTTCTAAAGTTTGATCGAGACAAGACATGAATTATTACGATGTGGTAGTTGCCGGTGGGGGTCATGCCGGCATAGAAGCAGCTCTGGCCACTTCCCGGATGGGACTCAAAACGGCGATGGTGACCCTCAAAAAAGAGACCATTGGCAAGATGTCCTGCAACCCGGCGATTGGGGGTTTGGCCAAAGGTCATCTGGTTCGGGAGATTGATGCCCTGGGTGGGGAGATGGGAAAGATCATCGATGCCACCGGCATTCATTTCAAGATTCTTAACCAATCCAAGGGACCGGCGGTATGGTCTCCCCGGGCGCAGGCGGATCGCCTGGCCTATATGCACGATGCCCAGCACCGGATTTTCACTCAGGAGAACCTGGACGTTATTGCCGGTTCGGTCACCGGCGTGGAAAGCGAAAATGGCGCGGTAAAGGCAGCCCAGTTGTCCGACGGACGCATTATCCCGTGCCGGAGTATCATCTTAACCTGCGGCACTTTTCTGAACGGCTGCATCCACGTAGGCCTTAACAACATGGCCAGCGGCCGGGCCGGCGAAGAGGCCGCCAAAGGATTAACCGAAAACCTTATCGACCTCGGCTTTAAAACCGGGCGTCTTAAAACGGGGACTCCACCCAGAATCCACATAGACAGCATCGATTTTGACCTGGTTGAGGCTCAGCTTCCCGACGATCCGCCGGTGCCGTTTTCCTTCCAGAGCGGCCCGATTGAACGCCGGCAGATGAACTGTTACATCACCTATACCAATCAAAAAACCCATGAAGCCCTGCTTTCCGGGATCGATCGTTCTCCCATGTATTCGGGAATCATCACCGGTGTGGGTCCGCGCTACTGTCCTTCCATCGAGGACAAGGTGGTGCGTTTTGCCGACAAGGACCGGCACCAGATTTTTCTGGAGCCGGAGGGATTCGACAATCCGGAAGTTTACGTCAACGGCTTTTCCACCAGCCTTCCGGCAGATATCCAGGAGAAAGCCATTCGCACCGTCGATGCGCTTCGCAATGCCGAGATCCTTCGTTTGGGATATGCGGTCGAATACGACTTTTTTCCGTCCTACCAGATCAACGCCACCCTGGAAACCAAGCTGGTAGAGAACCTTTACTTCGCCGGGCAGATCTGCGGAACCTCCGGCTACGAGGAAGCCGCGGCTCAGGGCTTAATGGCGGGGATCAACGCCGGGCTAAAACAGCAGGGGCGGGCGCCGCTAATTCTGGATCGCTCCGAAGCTTACATCGGGGTATTGATCGACGATCTGATCAACAAAACCATCCTGGAACCGTACCGGATGTTTACCTCCCGGGCAGAGTTCCGGCTTCTGCTGCGCCACGACAATGCCGATTTGCGGCTTATGAAAAAGGGATTCGCAGTGGGATTAATCCCGGAGGTGGCTTACCAAAGCATGCTGGCGCGCAAAGCGGAAACCGAGACCCTCAACAAGCGCATCGCAAAAACGGTTATCACCCCGGCTCAATTCAACCCTTTGGCCGAGGAAAAAGAAACATCCGGGATCAGCCAGAACACCCCCCTCACCAAACTGGTTAAACGTCCCGAGATTACCCTGAGGGAACTTCTGAACTGCGCACCGGACTTCCAAGACGAACACGTCGACCCCAACACCGTAGCCGAAGTAGAATTCACAAATAAATACGCCGGGTTCCTGGACCGACAACAGGCGTTGGTAGACAAGTTCAAAGAGATGGAAAAAACCGTCATTCCCGACAACCTCGACTACCAAAACATTGCATCCATGTCGGCCGAAAGCAGGGAAAAACTCACCCAGATTCGTCCCCGCAACCTGGGTCAGGCCGCCCGCATCTCCGGGGTTCGCCAAAGCGATGTTACCATCCTGATGGTTTACATCGAAAAAGGACGGCGCTCCGGCAAGGGCGATGTGTCACGTGAAACAGGGTAGACGCTCCGACCGTTTTTGTTTTCGCCTAAAAAAAGGGGCAGGATTTTTCCTGTCCCTTTTTTTATTGGACACTGTTTCACGTGACACGTATAAATGGTGGGTCAGCCGGTTATCCGGAACGTGTCACGTGAAACGTGCTTATTCGACTATCCCCTACCCCGTCTTGCGCACCCGCCACAGGGAGTCCACGAAATAACCTTTCTGGTCGAAATACTGTTTCTCGATAATAAAACCGGTTTTGGCGGCCAGGCGTTCGATGTCGCTGATCAGATATTTGTAGGAATATTCGGTGTGGATAGGCTCCCACGCCTTGAAGTGAAATGACTGGCCGACCGCCTCGATATACACATCTTGTTCTTCTTTGCTGACCAGATAGCTCTCAATGGCTCCGGAAAAGACGTTGTAGGTGGCAAAAAAACGAAAGGTATCCAGGGAGAAGTTGCCGCCCAATTCCCGGTTTATCCGTCGCAGCAGGTTCAGGTTGAAGGCGGCGGTAACGCCTTTACGGTCGTTGTAGGCTTCCAGCATAACGTCGATGTTTTTCTTCAGGTCAAAGCCGATCAGAACCAGGTCCCCTTCTTTGAGGGTGTTCCAGAGACTCCTCAGAAAAGTGCGCGCCTGAGAGGAAGAGAAGTTGCCCAGGTTGGAGCCGAGAAAGAGAATCAGGCTGGGTTTGTCGGTGATACTGGAAAGCCACTTCAAGGCCTCGAAATATTCCGCAACGATCCCGGCCATGGTCAGATTGGGGAATTTTTTTATGAGTGATTCACTCAGATCGTTCATGGCACCTGCGGATATGTCGATGGGAACATAGGCGAACTGCATTCCCTTTTCCAGAAAACGGCTGATCAGCAGGTTGGTTTTGAGGCCGTCCCCTGCTCCCAGTTCTACCAGGTTAAAGGCCTCCCCTCTCAGGTGCTCCCCGATGTCACCCCGATTGTTTTCCAGAATCTCATACTCGCAACGGGTGGGGTAATATTCCTCCAGGCCCATGATCTGCTGGAAAATCCGCGAGCCTTCATCGTCGTAAAAGAATTTGGAAGATAGTCGCTTGGGGTGCTCGCTCAGGCCGTGCAGGACCTCCAGTCCAAATGCCTGGCTGGGGTTGAGCAGGCCGTCGAGATCCCCGGGTTGTAAAATCCGGTATCTGGCGGACATGTTTGTCTCCTGAATAATGATGGGTTTCGGATTACCATAACCTTATATCCTAAACTAAACAAAGGAGGCAATGCAAAGATCCTTTTCAGATTGTCTGTTTTCGGTTATAATTTTAGGACCTGATATGGCGGAGGGCTTTTTTACCACAAGGGAAGCCAGGCTTCGCCCATTAAAACCAATCCACAGCGGCAGACAGATATGAGATCTCCTCAGCAACAAAACGATTACCTCTTCGAATTACTGGACATGCTCAGCCAACAATCCGACTTCGATGAGATCCTGCGGGTCATCAGCACCAGCGTCGGCACCCTCTTCCAGGCGCGGATGTCCTCAATCGTAATGATAAACCCGGGGACCCAGCACACCGTCAAAACCGTCATCCGGGAGGGAAATCCGGATAAAGTCCGGGAAGAGAAACTGCTGCAGAGCAACATCATCGGCTGGTGCATGAAAAACCAGGCGGACTTCCTCAGCCCCAAACTTTGCGAGGACTCCCGCTTCTCCCCGATGATCGCGCAGAAACTGCCGCCCCATTCCGCAATGGCCACCGCTATTCGCAACAGAGGCGCCTTACTGGGATATCTGGTGCTCAGTAGCCCGGAAAGCAACGACGCCTTTCAGGAAGCAGACTTAAACCTGCTGCGCCGGCTGGCTGTCCTAACCGCCCCCTACCTCGACGACACGCAGCAGGTTCAGCATTATTTCAATAAGGCCATTCCCGACCAGGCCCTGATTACCGCATACCAGGAACTGGGCATTCTCGGCAAAAGCCAGCCCTATGTCCAATTGTTGAAGTCCATCGAAGCGGCAGCCCGTTGTGAGGTCCGGGTGCTGCTGTTTGGAAAAAGCGGGACAGGAAAAGAAAAAATCGCCCGGGCCGTTCACCACTTCAGCGCCCGGAACAAACACCCCTTTCTGGCCATAGACTGTGGCGCCATCCCGGAAAACCTCATCGAAAGCGAACTGTTTGGTCACGTCAAAGGTGCTTTTACCGGAGCCAGTTTCTCCCGGAAAGGCCTCTTTCAGGAAGCCGATCGCGGCACCCTTTTCCTGGACGAGGTCGCCAACCTGCCCTTCGATATGCAGGCCAAACTGCTGCGGGTGCTTCAGGAGGGGGAAATCCGTCCGGTGGGCAGCAATAAATCCCAGCCGGTCAATGTGCGCATCATCGCCGCCGCCAGCCGGGACTTGCGCGATCTGGTCGAAAAGGGCGAATTCCGGGAAGACCTCTTTTATCGCCTGCACGTTTACCCGATCGAGGTCCCCACTCTCAACCAGCGTATGGAAGATATTCCCCTGCTGGCCAATCATTTCCTGAAAGAATTTGCCCGGGAGCAAAATAAAACGGCGGAGAGTTTCGCGCCTTTAATGATGGAATTTATGCAGCTGCGGGCCTGGCCAGGCAATATCCGCCAACTGGAAAACTTCGTGGAAAGGATTCTCACCCTGGCTCCGGCAGACATGGTCGTTCTGGACCATCACCTCCTCCCTCACGAATTTCAGGAGGAGTTCAAAAAAATTACCTTCTCCGGAGATGCCCACCCCATCCGCAAACCTCTCAACGAGATCCTGGAAGAGACCGAGCGGGATCTCATCCGCCAGGCCCTTCAGGCCAACAACTGGAATCAGTCCCAGGCCGCCCGGGCACTGCGGATCTCGGAACGGGCCATTCGCTACAAGATTGAAAAGTTGGGCATTCAGAAACAAGATTAACGAGCCTAAACTCAATAAAAACAATAAGCAGTTTAAAAGCTGCCGTATTTCGTCGAAGTTTGGGCCCCAATTCCCCTTCCCCCACCGCATCCAGCCTTTCTCTAACTCGCTGATTTTATTCGAGATAAATTCCAATCCATTCTTTTGGCATCCCCTTTGTTTCCTTCTTGAGCATTCACACTTAACGATTCTCAAAGAGGAGATTAGATCATGCTCAAAGGAATACTCAAATGGACCGGTATCGCAGTAGGATCCCTGCTGGGCCTTCTTATTCTGACGGTGGCCACTCTCTATTTTTTAGGGAGCCAAAAAATCAACCGCGTGTATGAGGTCCGGCCGGCCACCCTGACCATCCCCACCGATTCCCTGGCGCAAGCCCGCGGCCGCCATATTGCCGAAACCCAGGGTTGCTTCGAATGCCACGGTAAAGATCTGGGAGGAGAAGTTTTCTCGGAGGGCCAACCCTTCGGCAATATCGCCGCAGCCAACCTGACCTCCGGGGCGGGCGGCATCGGCACAACCTACCAAACCGAAGACTGGGTTAAGGCCCTTCGCCACGGCATCAATCGCGAGAACCGCCCCCTGCTCATCATGCCTGCCGATGCTTTCGCCAAACTCAGCGATCGCGACCTTAGCGACCTGATCGCCTTTGTCCAAAATCTGCCGCCGGTCGATCGCAGTTTCCCCGAACGGCAGGTGGGTTTCCTCCCCAACATTATCAGCAATTTCAACGAACAATTGCTGGCTGCCCCGCGCATCGACCACAGCGTTACCTCCATCCCCGAGGTGGTCCCGGCCGCCAATGTCGAATACGGGCGTTATCTGGCCAACCTATGCATGGCCTGCCACGGAGAGAACCTGAAGGGCGGGATCGTTCACGGTCCTCCGGGAACGCCCGCCTCCCGCAATATCACCAATGATCCGGAAAACGGCATCGGCGCCTGGAGCGAATCGGATTTCCGCAAGGTCCTCAACGAGGGCATCCGTCCGGACGGCACCGAACTGGATCCTATGATGCCCCGGCTCGGGCAAAAATATTCGGAGCAGGAAATGAAGGCCTTGTGGCTTTTCCTGCGCGAGGTCAACCCCCTCGATTCACAATACGCCCAGAAGTAGGGCGAATTACTCTACCTTTACCAAACATTCAACTTTCAGGAGATTTGTTATGAAAAAGATGATCGCTATCCAACTGCTGCTGCTGGTGTTTACCTTCGCGGCTACCGCCGGCCAGGAACGCACCCCGCTGACCATCGAACAACGCATCCATCACCTGGTGGAAGGCTGGAATAATAAAAACGCCATTCTCTTCTCCAGCCCCTTTGCCGCAGACGGGAGGCTGATAATCCCCAGCGGTCAGGTTATCGAAGGCAAGTGGAATATCGCCAGCTCGCATGGCCGGTTTTTCGCGACCATTGGCAAAACGTCGCAAATCGATCTGGAAATCAAAGAGATCCGCGCCCTCTCCGATGGGGTGACCCTGGTGTATCTCGACGGGGTTAACCACTGGCATAACCCGGAGATGCCCGAAGCCGAACACAGCCGCATGGTGAT